>JAZKZA010000095.1:0-3752 GCA_045612445.1 Eubacteriales bacterium
GGACCGCACCAATCTGCGTAGAAATCCAGCAGAACGGTCTTGTCGGCATTGGTAACGCAGGCATCAAAATTTTCGTTTGTGATGATAAGGTGAGACATATCGCTTCCTCCTTTATGTTTTTGTTGAGTATATTATACCACAAAACAGTCGGCTATTGTTGAAGTTTTTATGAATTGATGTACTTTTTATACGTAAAATAATTTACCAACAAATTCGAAAAACTTGACTTTTGTGAGAAAATGGTATACAATGATGGAGTAAGTCAAACTTTCCGATTTTTGAAAGAAGGATTTTTTCAGATGCTTTCTATTATATCAAGACTGTTTCAAAAGCAGTCCTCGGCGCGTATAATAGCCTTCAGCTTTGCCGCCGTGATACTGATCGGGTCGGGTCTTCTGATGCTGCCCTGCAGCGTGAACCCCAGAGTTCAGTTGAATTACATAGATGCTCTTTATACCTCGGCGAGCGCCGTCTGCGTAACGGGACTCGTTACGGTCGATATAGGAACGGCGTTTACTCCCGTCGGTCAGTTCTTCATCGCTATGCTGATACAGATCGGCGGACTCGGAGTCGCGTTGGTCGGTGCCGGTATAATGATCGCTATGGGTAAGAAGCTGGACATCAAGGGACGCTCGCTGATCCGAGACGCGTCGAATCTGAGTAACGGAAAGGGAACTATCAGATTCGTCAAGAGCGTTTTGCTTACAACACTTATTTTCGAGGCGGCAGGGGCTGTGCTTAGCTTTATCGTGTTCATTCGCGACTATTCCTTCCCTGAGGCGCTGGGGCACAGTATTTTTCACTCGATAGCCGCCTTTAACAATTCGGGCTTTGACAATCTCGGAACGTCGGGCGAGCTTTACAGCAGCGTCAGCCTTGCTGCATACAGGGGCAACCTTCTTTTGAGCCTTACAACCTGCGTACTTATCTTTTTCGGAGGCATCGGCTTTCTTGTTATCAGAGAGCTGATAGAAAAGCGTTTTCGTTGGAAAAAGCTCTCGATGCACGCCAAGGTCGTTCTGTCGGTCAGCGCAGTGCTGATCGCGTCGGGTACGTTACTTATAATGCTGACCGAGCACGGTCGGCTTGACTGGGCAGATGCCCTCTTTTACAGTATTTCTGCCCGAACGGCGGGATTTTCGATCTATGACCTCGGTAGCCTTTCGGACGCCGGACTTCTGATAGTTATGGCACTTATGTTCATAGGCGCATCCCCGGGATCGACCGGAGGCGGAATAAAGACGACTACCTTTTTCGTCCTTCTTCAGGGCATCAAGTCGGCGGCGACCAACCGCTCCGAGAAGGCGTTTAAGTACTCCGTTCCCCGCGAGGCGTTCAAAAAGGCGGCGGTCATACTTCTCATAGGACTTTCTGTGGTGATCGTCGGAACCTATCTGTTGATCTCGTTTGAGGCAGATAACCCTAACGTCGAGCTGACTGATGCGATGGTTGAGGTCGTCAGCGCGTTTGCGACCGTCGGTCTTTCGACCGGTATCACGCCGAGCTTGAGCGTTGCAAGTAAGATACTTTCGATATTCATTATGTACGTCGGTCGTCTCGGACCTTTGACAATCGCAACGCTCTGGTACTTCACCAAGGGCGAGCGCGCCGAGTATCCCGACGGAAATATAGCTATTGGATAAGGAGCTTAAAATATGCTGAAAAAGAGAAAAAAAGAGAAAAATATTTACGGAATAATCGGCCTTGGACGTTTCGGCTACGCGCTGGCGGTCGAGCTCGCGCAGTCTGGGGCGGATATCATTGCCATCGACCGTGACGAGGAAAAGGTACGCGAGCTTCGTGAGTATACCGAGAACGCTTTTATAGTTAAGAATCTCGACAAAAAAACACTTTCCGAAACGGGGATCCAGGACTGCGATATCGCCATAGTTTGTATCGGAGAGCATCTTGATACTTCAATATTGACGACGCTCAACCTCGTCAGCCTCGGTGTGCCGAAGGTCATCTCCAAGGCAACGAGCGCCGAGCACGGCGAGATACTCGAAAAGCTGGGAGCGCAGGTCGTATACCCCGAGAGGGATATAGCGATCCGTCTGGCTCGCAGACTTGAGGTTTCGCGAGTTCTCGACTATATCCAGCTCAGCGAGAAGCTGAACATATCCAAGCTGCTCGTGCCCAAGTCGCTGATCGGTCAGGACGTCAAAACGGCTGACCTGCGCGGTCGCTTTGGGGTCAACATCATAGCTATCGAGAACGATAGCGTGGTGAACGAAAGCGTTGGCCCGGGATACGTTTTTCGCGAGGGAGATATTCTTTTTGTTTCGGGTCGCCGCGAGGCACTGGACAGTCTTTCCGAAGGGGCTTAAAGAAAAGACTTGGCAAATATTTGCCAAGTCTTTTCTTTGAAAAAAACGATTCGTTCACACAATTTTTTTGAATATATCATTAAACGTACCCAAAAGTGTAGTATAATGATATGATGTAAAGAGTTTGTTTAAGGAGAAAATAGATGCTTTGGTTAAAAGGTATTACTAAGGATTACAGCGTCGGCGGAGCTCAGGTGCACGCGCTGAAGAGCGTTGACCTCGGCTTTCGTGATTGCGAGCTGGTTGCCGTTCTCGGTCAGTCGGGCTGCGGAAAGACAACGATGCTCAACATCATTGGCGGACTCGACCGCTATACCGACGGTGATCTTATCATAAACGGTCGCTCTACGAGGGAGTACAGCGACGCCGATTGGGATTCCTATCGTAATCACTCGATAGGCTTCGTTTTTCAGACCTATAATCTGATCCCTCACCAGACCGTTCTTGCGAACGTTGAGCTGGCGCTGACTCTCTCGGGCGTCGGACGTGCCGAGAGACGTCGCCGTGCTATCGAGGCGCTCAAAGCGGTCGGGCTTGAGGACCAGCTCTCCAAAAAGCCCAACCAGATGTCGGGCGGTCAGATGCAAAGAGTTGCTATCGCGAGAGCTTTGGTAAACAACCCCGATATACTGCTGGCAGACGAGCCGACCGGTGCGCTTGATACCGAGACCAGCATACAGGTCATGGATATCCTTCGCGAGGTCGCACGCGACAGGCTGGTAATAATGGTCACACATAACCCCGAGCTTGCCGAAAAGTACGCCACGCGAACCGTTCGACTTCTCGACGGTAAGATAATCAGCGACACTATGCCGGTCGACGAGGCGGAGCTTATCGCCGAGCGCGAGCAAGTCAAGGCTGTCGAGAAAAAGAAAAAGCAGAAGACCAAGAAGACCTCGATGTCGTTTGCAACGGCGATGTCTCTGTCGCTGAACAACCTGATGACCAAGAAGACGAGGACGATACTTACCTCGTTCGCGGGAAGCATCGGTATTATCGGTATCGCGCTGATACTCGCGCTGTCCACCGGTATAAACGCCTTCATCGCGCAGGTTCAGGAGGACACCCTTTCGACCTATCCGCTGACCATACAAAAGCACACGCAGGATATGTCTGCAATGCTTTCGGCAATGACCGGAGTTTCGGGCGGCGAGGATTATTCGGACACCGATCAGATCCACGTTGACGATTCGCTCGGAACTATGATGTCCGCAATGTCGTCCACCGTTGAAAACAACCTTGAAAAGTTTAAGGCGTATATTGACGAGCATTACGACGAGCTCAAGGACTATGTCAGCGATATTCAGTATACCTACGACTATAATCTTCAGGTCTATTCGTCCGACGGCAAGAACAAGGTCGGAATGGAGACTATTTTCGAGCATATGGGAGACGCCTTCTCGTCTATGACCGATCTTATGGAGA
>JAZKZA010000096.1:0-7494 GCA_045612445.1 Eubacteriales bacterium
AGGCAGGGAAGGTCAGAGCCGACCATATAGCTGATCCCCTCGCTCTTGAGCGAGATTCCGGGCGACGACGACGACGTCATAGCACGAACGCCCGACGATGCCGCGCCGAGCACCATATTTATAGCTGCGACCTCGCTCTCCGCCTGAAGACAAACGCCGTTGACCTTCGGGAGTCTCTTTGCCATATACTCGGCAAGCTCGGTCTGAGGTGTTATGGGGTAGCCGAAGAAATAGATACAGCCGTTGCGGATCGCCGCCTCAGCCAAGGCTTCGTTACCCTTCATTAAAACTTTGTTAGACATTTATGTATCTCCTTTGACTTTGATCAGATGTTTTTCTCGACCTTGATTACGACGTCGGGACACATCATAGCACACATCGCGCAAGCGATGCACTTATCCTGATCGGTAATACCGGCAGGGTGATATCCTTTTTCGTTAAGCACGTCGGTGTTCAGCGCCAAAATCTTCTTCGGGCAGGCATCAACGCAAAGTCCGCAGCCCTTACAAAGCTCGGTCCTGAAAGTGACCTTATTCATTGTTTGTTCCTCCGTTTTATTATCAAAATAGTTTTTTTGTTGTGTTATCAATAAAGAAAAGCTTTCGCTCGGGGTATTTGTCATAAAGCTCCGCCGTGTACGAGGCGTTCACAACGCTATCGCAAAGGAGCGGCAGCTCGGCAAGCCTTGCAACCTCGTCTGCAAACTCAAACGAAGACTCAACCACCTCGATGTCTGTCTCCGCGCCAAGATTGCTGTTGTTCACGATATGGGTGAACTTGAGTCTTGAATAGTACTCGATCTCATGCAGATCCTCAAGTGCCGCATTCGGCGTATCGGTCAGCGGACGGTATTTGTTTATAACGCAGAGCATATCATATCCAATGCGGTCAAAATCCCGCTTGTACTGTCCAAGTGCCGCCGCGCCGTTGTCTCCGCCAACGTCAAATATCGCAACGCTGTTCGGGTCGTTATCAAGGAAGACCGACCTGACCTCCGCGCCAAGCGACGGAACGTCAACGTTCGTATTTGCAAATTGAGGATTTATGCACTTTATACCGTTTTTATGCATCAGCTCCTCGGCATCGGCAGCCCTGAAATAAGGGTTAACGATGTCAAGATCGATGAGTGTGACCTTCTTTCCCGCCGCCTTCATTGCAAGAGCCAAGGCAACCGAAACGTTTGTTTTTCCCGAGCCGAAATGACCGCAAACGACTATCAATCGTGACGACGTATCATAGTTAAGCTTCATATTGCGCTCCTTTCTCCTCTCGAAACAATTATTTTATGATTATAGCACACATTTCCTCAAAAATAAAGGGCTTTTTGAAATTTTTCGCGTTTTTATTTTGTATATTTTTATCATCAAGCAAGCTTTGAACAACCGACGGGGATATTCTCGAAGAGATTCCAAAAATTTATATCAAAAAAACTCGTAAAAAACGGCAAAATATTTGAAATAGTATTTGAAATTTAATTAAAGATGTGTTATAATATATAAAATACTTGTGGGGAGGTCAGAGCCACGAACACTCTAGTTGAATTTTTTGCCGATTTTCCGGAGTTTTTCAAGACTTACGTCTTAGAGCCGTTGTCCGGATTCGGCATAATCGATATAATTGACATACTGATATTGACTTTTGCGCTTTTTGCGCTCTATAAATTCATCAGAAACCGAAGAGCGGGTAAGCTTGCTCTCGGTCTTTTGCTGTTTTTGTTGGTTCTGGTCTTGAGTAACATACTCCAGCTTCGCGCCATTGGATATCTGCTGCAAAACTTCTATCAGGTCGGTATTCTTGCCATCATCATAGTTTTCCAGCCCGAGCTCCGTGCCGCGCTTGAAAAAGTCGGAAACACCTCTATCATCAGTGGTATCAAGAACATGGCGTCGGGCGACCGCCGTCAGTACAGAGTTATGCTCGACGCATCGGTAAACAGTATCTGCAGTGCCGTTTCGGCTATGTCAAAGCATAAAGTAGGTGCGCTCATAGTTATCGAGCGAACCACTAAGCTCGGTGAGTACATCAGCTCGGGAACCCGTCTTGACGCCAAGATATCCGATGAGCTTATACAGAACATATTCTTCAAAAACGCCCCGCTTCACGACGGTGCCGTCATAATTCGCGATTTCAAGGTCTGCGCCGCCGGATGCTTCCTCCGTATTTCGGAGCAGGAGGGTCTTGACTCGGCACTTGGAACTCGTCACAGAGCCGCCCTGGGGGTCTCCGAGGTCAGCGACGCCATTGTGATCGTTGTTTCAGAAGAGACCGGAAGGGTCTCGCTGGCGGTTGACGGAAAGCTTCGCAGCGAGTTTGACCGCGAAATGCTTCGCCGAGAGCTTATAAGACTTATGACCTCTGTGCCGGCAATCGTTAGAAAAATAACCGACAAGGAGGACAGTGCAAATGAATAATCATGAGATCAAGAAGCCAATCAAAAGCTTCAAAAAAAACCACACGTTAGATATCGTTGCTCTGATCCTTTGCCTCATAGCTGCTTTTTTGATCTGGCTCTTTGTCGCAAACAGTAACCGAGCTGTCATCGAAAGGACTATAATCGTTACGGTCGATGCAAAATCTCAGGTAGAAGACGACACCGGTCTTTCAATAATTTCCGGACTTGACATGACCGATTATTCGCAGTTCAAGGTCACGCTCAAGGTATCCGGAACTCAAAGCACGCTTGACAAATACAGCGATGACGACTACATCATTCGCGTTCAGACAGACCCGATCAAGGAAGGCGGAACAGGAAAGTATACCTTGCGCTTCAGCGACCCTGTGCTTCCCGACGAGAGCTTGACGCTTAATTCAATGGAGCCTGCATATTTCGATGCCTTCGTTGATAAGCTGATCGAAAAGCAGGTAAAGGTCACCGCATCTGTCAGTGAGGGCGGAATTTCGGACGGAACACTCGACATTCACCCCGTCACGACAGCAAACGACAAGACCGTTACTCTTGATAAGGTCACGATACGCGGTCCTAAATCCACAATAGATACGATCGCAAGGGTAGACGTTAAGGTCTCGGTTGCCAACTATTCAAAGAGCACGGTCGTCAAAAGCCGAACCTTTGAGTTCTTCGATGCATACGGCGTTGAATACAAGAACGACAACAACTACATAACCGTTACCCCCTCTGAGGTCGACGTCAATCTGATCATAAGCTATTCAAACAAGGCAGTCACGATAAGTCCTATGTTTGAAAACCCGACAGACCTTGATGAATATAGGTATCGCGTTGAATTCTCGTTTGTTGGAAGCACGAACACAGTCGTTCATATGAGCGGAGACTCACTTTTGTTCCCGCCCGAAGACAGGATCGATTACAATATCGAAAACATAATGGAAAAAGTGGGAACTACGTTTACCATCAACGTTGCCGATATCGTTGCCTCCTATGAAGACGCCGGTCTTACCGTCAATCCCGACGATAAGGCTAAAGTTATTACGGTAACGGTATTCAAAGAAAAGATCGTGACGAGCGATACGACGTCGCCAAGCTAACGTATGAAATATTTGTTAAACGGTGTCAGCCTTCCGTATACGGCTAATGACGCTGATTTTATTGATATTGCAAAGCAAAAAATGAAACGTGCGGCTGACCCCGCACAGTTTCATTTTTGCATTTATAAGAAATCTGTAGATGCACGCCGTCGAGGCGATATTCGGTTCGTTTGCTCGGTTCTGGTGCAAAGCAACGGCACAATTTCGGCATCAACAAAAAGCAGAATAGCATCGATAGGCTTCAGGCCGTACGACGATGCTCTGCAAAGCCCCGTACCCGGCAATGAAAAGCTTATAGGAAGACCTTTGGTCGTTGGCGGAGGTCCTGCGGGAATGTTCTGCGCGCTCCTTCTCGCCGAGAACGGCTACAGGCCTATTCTTATAGACCGAGGCGGATCGGTCACCGAAAGAGCTTCGGCTTACGATAGGTTTTGTAAGAGCGGTACGCTTGACACAGAAAACAATATACAGTTTGGTGCGGGCGGAGCAGGAACGTTTTCCGACGGTAAGCTTACCACGCGCATCAGCGATCCCCGCTGTGCATACGTTCTTGAACGCTTGCGCGAGTTTGGTGCGCCCGAGGATATAACCGTCAAAGCCAAGCCGCATATAGGAACTGATATTTTGAGATCTGTCGTTGAAAATCTTTATAACAGGATAAAAAATGCCGGCGGCGATATATACCTGAATTGCCGACTTGAAAGGCTCGTAAACAACACAAGCGGTTCGTTGACCGCTATCACAAGCGCAGGAGAGCTGGTCTGCGGCTGTGCCGTTCTCGCGACGGGTCACAGCGCAAGAGACACCTACACTATGCTTATGAACGAAGGCTTTGTTCCCGAAGCCAAGCCCTTCTCGGTCGGTGTTCGCATCGAGCATTTGAGGGAGGATATTGACCGCGCAATGTACGGAGACGCTGCGGGTGATCCCAGGCTCGGTCACGCCGAGTATAACTTCTCGGACACTACCGGACGCGGAGTCTATACCTTCTGTATGTGTCCCGGCGGCGAGGTGGTCGCAGGGGCAACCGAGGACGGTGGCGTTGTCGTTAACGGCATGAGCTGCCGTGCGCGTGACGGAATGAACTCAAACTCGGCAATAGCCGTAAGCGTCAACCGTGAGGATTACGGAGGAGACGTCGTTTCGGCTATAGGATATCAGCGCGACCTCGAACGGGCGGCGTTTGAGCTTGGCGGAGGGAACTATACCGCACCCATACAAACGGTCGGGGACTTTCTTTCGGGCGCTCACGGGACCGAGCCGACAAAGGTTCAGCCGTCGTACATGGGCGGCGGACGCTGTAAGGCAGCTGATATTTCAAGCATCTTTCCGTCTTATATAACCGCCGAGCTGAGGAAGGGCATCGTCAGCTTTGGTCGCCGTCTTCAGGGTTTTGACTCGTCAAGTGCTCTGCTTACCGGCGTCGAGACCAGAACGTCCTCTCCCGTACGTATGCCGAGAGGGGAAGAGCTGACCGCCGTTGGAAACTATCTCGTGTATCCCTGCGGTGAAGGTGCGGGATATGCCGGCGGAATAACCAGCGCCGCGGTTGACGGAATACGCGTGGCAGAGCGGATCATATCGAGATTCGCACAGTAAACAAGTCAAAATTATAGCTTAACATATATTTTGAGGAAATTGATGGCGCAATGCAGGCAGATGGTGCATTATGCCAAAGAACAGGAGAAAGAAACACTTACTAATGCAAGAAATAAAGAGAAACAAGGTCTGGCAAGCAAAGTACCGACCCGGAAACGCCGAAACAGACGGTGCAATAAAGAGCATCTCTGAAGAAACGGGGCTTTCCGAGCTTTGCTCAAGACTGATTTTTAACCGAGGATTCAAGACCGCCGAAGGTGCAAAGAAATTCCTTAATAACGAAGAGGCGATACTTCACGATCCCTTCCTGCTCAAGGACATAGTTCCTGCCATTGAGCGCATCAAAAAGGCAATAGAGGAGCACGAGATCATCGCTATATACGGAGATTACGACGTTGACGGAGTAACATCGGTCAGTATGCTTTATCTGTATCTCTCCTCTCTCGGAGGCGGCGAGATAGGCTACTACATACCCAGCCGTGACGGAGAGGGCTACGGACTTTCCTGCTCGGCAATAGATAAGCTGGCGGCACGAGGGGTCAGCCTTATCATAACCGTCGACACCGGAATAACCGCTTACGAAGAGGCAGAATACGCCCGCTCGCTCGGCATAGAGATGGTCATAACCGACCACCACGAGTGCCGTCCAGAGCTTCCCGAATGCTGTGCGGTAATAAATCCGCACCGAAACGATTGCAGCTATCCTTTCACCGAGCTTGCCGGTGTTGGAGTTGTTTTTAAGCTTATTTGTGCTTATGAAATGATGCGCTGCCGCGAGTCCGGCGAGCCCGAGATAAACGGAGTCAGACGCATCTGTAACGAATACGCCGACCTTGCAGCGATCGGAACCATCGCCGACGTTATGCCGATAATAGACGAAAACCGTCTCATAGTAACGATCGGCCTGAAAATGATAGAGTCCACCAAAAGGCTCGGTCTTGCAGCTCTTATAGAAGCTGCAAACACTCCGCCCGCCAGCTCGGGACAAGCCCCGAAAAAGCGTAAGATAACCTCAAGCTTTATAGGATACGGTATCGCTCCGCGAATCAACGCAGCAGGACGTATCAGTACTGCAACAAAGGCGGTCGAGCTGCTTTTGGCGGATACCGTTGAATCGGCTCGAGAATACGCAAAGGAGCTTTGCGATATAAACCGTCAGCGACAGATCGAAGAAAACCGTATCGCCGATCAGGCGTACCGTCAGATCGAGCATAGCTTCGATCCCGAAAACGACAGAGTTATAGTTATCGAAGACGACAACTGGCAGCACGGCATAATCGGTATAGTTGCCTCGCGTATCACAGAGCGTTACGGTCTGCCGTCTCTGCTAATATCGTTTGACGGTGCAACGCGCGGATATCCCGGTCCCGACGATCTTGGAAAGGGCTCGGGACGTTCGGTCAAGGGAATGAACCTTGTCAACGCGCTTACTTATTGCTCGGATCAGCTATTTAAGTACGGCGGTCACGAGCTTGCCGCAGGCTTTTCAATAGAGCGAGACAAGATACCGGCATTTACAAAGAAGATCAACGAATATGCAAAGGAAGCGCTTAGCGACGAAAAACTCGTGGTCTGTCTTGAAGCCGATTACGAGGTCACCTTGAAGGATATAACCATGTCGTTTGCGCAGGAGATATATCGCCTTGAGCCATTTGGCGTTGCAAATCCCGTTCCGCAGTTTATACTGAAGGACGTAACGGTTCAAAGAATAAGCTCTATCGGCAACGGAAAGCACACTAAATTGGTCGTGACCGATGGAGACGTTTCTCTGACCGCTATATATTTCGGAATGGGAGAATCCAAATTCGACGTGCTTGAAGGAGAAAAGGTCGATCTGCTCTTTACCGTCGACATCAACGAGTTTATGAATGTCAAGAGCGTTCAGCTCATCGTTCAAGATTGTAAGCTCTCTCAAAAGATGGTAGATGTGCGCGAAACTGAAATGAAAAGATTTGAGTCTATCCGCGCGGGAGAGACCTTCCGCCCCGAAGATAATATAATTCCCGACAGGGAGGATTTCGCCGCCGTTTACAACATTCTGCGCCGTCAGGCAGGCGGAGACCGAACTATACTGTCGGTTCGCCGTCTCCTTGCCTTGATAAACCAGAGCAAGTGCGGGCGAAATATCGAATACATAAAGTTGAAGTTCATCATCGTTATTCTTTACGAGCTGAAGATATGCGGAGTTGAAAAGCTGTGCGACGATATGTACGAATTCAATATGTATTTTAACTCGTCGAAGACCAGCATAGAAAAGTCCTCTATTCTGAAAAAGCTTCGTAGTCAGTGCAAGAACAGCTGACACACCCAAGAAAGGAAAAAAGAAGTAAACACTGCTATGTTAGATCCCATCAACGATTTCAAAAGGCTGCAAGTCGGATCGTAGCCATG
>JAZKZA010000097.1:0-3672 GCA_045612445.1 Eubacteriales bacterium
CACTTCAAAAGCTCGTCGCACAGAGCCAGCGCCTTTTCAACGGTGGCGTCCATATTGTAATAGCGGTACTCGGCGAGTCTGCCGAGCAGGTGGAATCGACCCGACTTATTTGCCTCGGCGGCGTACTTTTCGTAGAGCGCGAGGTTTTCGGGGTCGAGAATGGCGTAGTAGGGAATATCGTCGCCGCCCTCGTAGGCGCGGGAGTACTCCTTCATTATGGTCGTAACGCCGGGCAGCTCCTGTTCGGTCAGTATCTTAAACTCGGTGATGCGGGTATAGTCCTCGCTGACGGTGTAGTTGACCGTTCCGTAGGGCTGATAGCGATCGACGTTATGGGTCTCGAACTTAAAGTCGAGCGTGCGGTAGGGGAGCGCGCCGTACTTGTTGTCAAACAGCTCGTCGGCAGGTCCGGAATAGATGACCTGACCCAAAAACTCCTCGCCGTCGAGCAGTATGCGCTCGCCGTCCAGAGTGAGTCGCTCACGGGCGTCGACCGACACCACCGTTTCGATCAGCGGGTGATCGAGCATATTGGCGATCAGTGCGGTATATCCCTCGACGGGCATACCCTGATAGGTATCCTGGAAGTAGCGATCGTCGCGCGAGAGGAAGACGGGCACTCGGGAAAGAGTTTCGCGAGAGACCTTCTCCAGCGGAACGCCCCACTGCTTCTGGGTATAGTATTTGAAGACGTTTTCGTAGACGTACTCGGCAAGCTCGGCGAGCTCGGGGTCATCCTGCTCGGTCAGCTCGAAGACGGGTATCTTCTGCTCGGGGCTATAGCGGTCGAGCAGCTTTTTACGCAGTCCCTCGGCTCTCTCGCCAAAAACGGCGTCGATCGAATTGAGGTTAAAGGGAACGGGGATCAGCTTGTCTCCCACGCGTGCGCCGACCTTGTGCGCATAGTCCGAGAACGAACCGAAGCGGCAAAGGAAGTCAAAGACGCGACGCGAGTTGGTATGGAAAATATGCGGGCCGTACTTATGAATGAGAACGCCGGCGGCATCGAGACAGTCGTAGGCGTTTCCGCCAACGTGATCACGGCGCTCGAGCAGCAGCACCGATCTTCCCGCGTCGGCAAAGCGGCGCGCGGAGGTTGCTCCGGCAAAGCCGGAGCCGACTATAACGGCATCCTAATTCTTTTGCATTTGTAATTCACCGCGCCGATCCCGGCGCACCTTTCGGTCGTTTTTTGTGATATACTTGCGTTTGCTTACTCGCGGTCGACCGTGACGACGGCGAAATAGTTTTCACCCAGCGAAGCGACCTGCCCGGCGGCGGCGTCGATCAGCTCGTCGTCGGTCAGCTTTACCTCGAAGGGGGCGGCGATATCGAAGATAAGGTTGGTATGCGTTTGACCCGCAACGAAGCGGAAGTCGTGTATTCTGAGTCGGGGGTCGATCTGCTGAACCAGCTCGCCCGTTTTTGCCCTCAGCTCGTTGACCTGCTCGTCGTCGGTGACGATGGGGTCGAGGTGTATGGTACAAATGTAGCCGAGGCGGTCGCGGATCGCCTTTTCGATGTTGTCTATCATGTCGTGGCTCTCGAAAACGTCGGTCGAGCCGTCGACCTCGACGTGAAGCGAGACCATATATTTACCCGGTCCGTAGCCGTGCAGGAACATATCGTGAACGCCGAGCGCACCCTCGTACTCCGAGACGATCTCGGTGATCGACTCAACGACTCCCTCCTCGGGAGCTTCGCCGAGTATCGAGTTTTTGGTCTCGTTGAATATCTTGATGCCCGACCAGAGAATGACGGCAGCAACGATCAGACCGACGGCGGCGTCGATGAACCAAAGGCTCGGGAAGAAGTAGAGAAGGAGGGTCGCGACCAGAACTCCCGACGTCGAAAGGGCGTCGGAGAGGCTGTCGGCGGCGTTCGCCTTCATAATGGACGAATTTATCCGCTTACCTATCTTACGGTTGAAAAGGCAGAGCCAGAGCTTGGCGGCGATAGCCGCGCCCAGCACCACGACCGACCAGACGCTGTAGGTCGTATCCGACGTACCGGCGGTGAGCTTGCCGATCGACTCGGTGAGCACGTCAAGTCCGGTGTGGAGCACGAGGAAGGCAACGACCATCGAGGTGACGTACTCGATGCGGGCGTGCCCGAAGGGGTGCTTACGGTCGGCGGGCTTGGACGCGATACGGAAGCTGACCAGCGAGATGAGCGACGAGCCGGCGTCGGCTAAGTTATTCATCGCGTCGGCGTAAATGGCGATCGAAAGGGCTATGTACTTGCCGATGACGAATTTTCCGGCAAAAAGCAATATATTAAGACTGATGGCGACAAGGCTTACCACCATTCCGTAGCGGCGGCGCACCTCGGGGTCGTTTACGTTTTGTCTGTCGCGCACGAACAGACGGCAAAGCAGCTCTGTCACGTTACGGTGTCTCCTTTCATCAGATGTCTTTAAGCAACCTCTCGAACACGACGCCCTCGCGAGTGGGGACGCCGAGAAGTTCGGAGTTCTCAACGGCGCGGCGAACGAAGTGCGACGCGGCGTTTGCCGCCGAATCAAAGCTCTCGCCCGAGAGCAGCTTACCGAGCATGACCGAGGCAAAAAGGTCGCCCGTTCCGGGGTAGCTTCGACCAACTCTTTCTCCCTCGCAAACGGCAAAGCGACCGCCCGAGAGAGTGCAGTTTGCAATGCAACGCTCGCCGACGGGGAGTCCTGTCAGCACGACGTCACAGCCGTAAAGCTCGAAAAGTCGGCGGCAGAGCGTCTCTCCCAGAGAGAGGGCGGCGGCGCGGTCGAGCGCGGCGTCGGGGTAGGCAGTCTCGGTCAGAAGACACGCCTCGGTAAGGTTGGGCGTGATAACGTCAGCCGACGAGCAGAGGTGCTTCATTCCCTCAACGAGCTCGGGGGTGTAGGTCGAGTAGAGTCGACCGTCGTCCCCCATAACGGGGTCGACGAAGACGCGACAGCCCTCGGTCTTACCGAACCGCTCGATAAAGGCGGAGACGGTGTCGATCTGGTCGTGCGAGCCGAGAAAGCCGGTGTAAACGGCGTCAAACTCAAGACCGAGCGAGTCAAAATGCTCGCCGATCTTCTGCATCTCGCCGTTAAGATCGAGAAAGCTCATTCCGGTAAAGCCGCCGGTGTGGGTGGAGAGCAGGGCGGTCGGGATCGGAACGACCTGGACTCCGAGCGCCGAAAGGGTGGGTATGACCACCGTCAGAGCGCACCTGCCGAAGCTCGAAAGGTCGTGGATAGCCGCCACGCGCGGTATAGGTCTTTTTGGATTCATAATATCATCTCACAGTCCGAGAAGAGCACAAACTCCGGTCAATCCCAGCAGGATACCGAGCAGTGTTCCCGAAAGATAAACGGTCAAAAGTATCAAAAGGTTCTCGCGAAGGTTGCGGTTGACGCGGAAGAGAACGAGCAGTCCGACACCGCCGCCGGTGAAAAGTCCGGCAAGCAGCTGTGACGCCGTAAGCGTTCCCCCGAGGTAAAGCTCGGTCAGAACGACAGACGAGGCACAGTTGGGTATCAGTCCGACAAGACCGGCGATCAGCTCGCCGACTACGGGGAGATCGCGGAGCAGAAGCCCGATGCGGTCCTCTCCGACGAAGAATATAACGGTGTTGATGGCGAGGGTCACGGCGAAGATGAAGCCGACGATCTTTGCGGTGTGGAGCAGGGAGGAAAGGAGCACTCCTCGC
>JAZKZA010000098.1:0-3735 GCA_045612445.1 Eubacteriales bacterium
GAAGACGACCGTCTGCAGGTACTCAAGCTTGAAGGGTACGAGCAGATAGGTGTAGATCGGCCAGGTCGCCGCGGTGGCAAAGAGCATGACGAAGATAACGGCAAAGCTCATTCCGACCGCCTTGTCCACCTTCTTGGTAACACCCAGGAAGAGGCAAACGCCGAGGAACTGCTGGAGGACGTAGTTGTTGACCAGAACGCCCGCCATCAGAATAAGTGTAAGTTCTTTTACGAGAGGCATCAGTCGTTGACCTCCTTTTCAGCATCCGCTCCGCAAGAGCCCTTGCCGCACAGGTGTGCCGAAGGACAGCCCTCGCAGGAGAAGGATTTTTTCTTAACTCCGCCGCGCTTTTCGGTGAGCTTGTTCATAACGGCGATGACCAGTCCGTAGACCAGAAAGCCTCCCGACGACTGAGTGAGTATCGGTATCTTGAAGCCCTCAAGGAAGGGGATCGCGATGCCGGCAAAGCTACCGTTTCCGACTACCTCGCGCAGAGTGGCGATGAGCAGCAGAGCCACGATGAAGCCAACGCCCATACCGGCGCCGTCTATTGCCGAGTCCACGACTCCGTTCTTTCTTGCAAACATTTCGGCGCGGCCGAGAATGATGCAGTTAACGACGATCAGCGCCAGATAAACGCCGAGCATCTCGTATATCGTCGGTAAAAACGCCTGAAGCAGCATCTGCACCGCCGTTACGAAGGTTGCGATGATAACTATAAAGCAGGGTATTCTGACCTTATCGGGTATGAGCTTACGAAGCGCCGAGATAACGACGTTCGAGCAGATGAGAACGGCGGTTGCCGCCAGACCCATCGAGAAGGCGGAGATGACCGACGACGTGGTCGCCAGCGTGGGGCAGGTTCCGAGGATCAGAATGAGGACGGGGTTTTCCTCAATTATTCCGCGAAGAAAGATCTTGAGTCTTTTTGCCTTGGTCATTATTCGTTACCTCCCTCTGCCGTGATCTTTTCAAAGGCGTCGAAGGCGGCTTGAAGTGCCTTACGGTAGCCCTGAGTCGTATACGTTGCGCTCGAGATCGCTCCGAGATCGGGCGAGCTCTTCAGCGTTTCGGCGTCGACACCGACGAACTGTGCCGAGTACTCCTCGGTCGCGCTCTGTCCGTAGCCCTCGTCCTTGTTCTGCTCGGTGGTGGCGCAGTCTATGATCTTACCCTCTGCCGAGATGGTGACGGTGATCTTGATCGACATCGACGGGTCGTAGGCGTGGTAGAAGCCGTAGCCCTCAAGCTCGAAGAGATAGTTTCCGCTCTCGGTGACGTAGGCGGCGAGAACGTTCTTCTTAACTCCCGCAGGAAGCTCGTCCAGCTTGGTGAGCTTGCTTGCCGAAACGATGGCGTAAGCGTCGGTCGCCGCGGCGGCGTTCTCCTCCGAGACGCCCACGGTGACCACTCCGCTCTCGTTCACGCCGATAAAGCTCTCCCCGATGACGAAGACGTAGCCCGAACCGCTCTCCGGAGCGTAGACCTTGTCCACTCCCGTGACGGTCTCGGTGGCGATCCATCTCTTGAACTTGACGTCGGTCAAGCCGAGCGCGGCGTTAAGGTTGTCCTGAAGTATCTGCTCGGGTCCGCGAACGTCCACCGAGCCGCCGGCGGGGGTAACTGCCGCCTGAAGCGACGCCTTGACGGCGTCAAAATACGCGATAGAGGTCATCGACTTTGCGGTCGCGCCGGTCGCGATTATAAGCTCTGCCGAGTCGAGGGTGTTGCCAACGTAAGCTCCGTTGAGCTCGGTCTCAAGACCGTACGTTTCGTTGGAAACTATATGCTTGACACCGGTGATCTTACCCTCCTTGTCGATACCGCACATGATGACAAGACCCGGCTTGTAGCCGTTGACCTCCGCCTTGAAGACGTAGCCTGCGTTTGCCTTCCAGCCCTCGGTTATGACCTCGGGGTAGGCATCGGTGATCTCGAGCGACGTGAAGTCCTTGGCGGTAGTGCCGGGGAGCACCTCAAGCAGCGCCGCGTTTGCGGCTTCTCCCCGCAAACCGTCGATTATCGGCCAGGTGAACATATTTATGACCGACAGCAGCAGTGCCGCGGCGATACACACGCAGCCCAGAGCTATCGAGGGGTATATATTACTTTTCTTCACAGCGTTTACCTACCTTTCCAAAGGGCTTTGCGGCGCACGCTCTCTCGATATAGGGCGAGAGAATGTTCATGATAAGTATTGCGAAGGAGAATCCCTCGGGGTAATCTCCCCAGAAGCGAATGAGAACGGTCAGAACTCCGCAGCCCAGCGCGAAGACCATCTTACCCAGCTTATTGTTGGGGGTGGTGGCGTAGTCGGTCGCCATAAAGATAGCTCCGATGAGCAGTCCGCCGCCCAGAACCTCGTAAAGAGCCACGGTCAGGTCCTGCTTGATGATCAGCGACAGGACGAAGACCGTTCCGACGAAGATGACGGGGGTATGCCAGCTGATAACTCGACGGACGATAAGATAGATGCCGCCGAGGATAAGTGCGAGTGCGCAGGTCTCACCGATAGCTCCGCCTCGGTTTCCGAGGAACATATCGAGCAGCGAGGGGAGAGACGACAGCGCTCCTCCGTTCTTGATGACCTCAAGCGGCGTGGCGCTCGAGACGAGGGTGGACTGGAAAAGGGTATTCGAGCCGCCGCCAACGCTTGACGTGAAGGCGAGGAGCAGGAATATTCTTGCCGTGATGGCGGGGTTTGCAAAGTTGCAGCCCAGTCCTCCGAAGAGGCATTTGACGACCACGATCGCAAAGACCGAGCCGACGATGCAGTGCCACGGGTTTGCTCCCAGCGAAAGGTTGAGAGCTAAAAGAAGTCCCGTGACTGCCGCCGAGAGATCGGAGACCGTTTGTTTCTTTTTAACGATAAGGTTGAAAAGGAATTCGGACAGTATGCACGTTGCGACGCAGATCACTATGTTCAAGAGCGCGCCAAGCCCGAAAAGCACGACCGCCGCGATCGCCGCAGGGGTGAGTGCTATCAGGACGTCGCGCATTATCGACTGTGTCGTGTCCTTGGTATGAAAATGAGGAGATGTGGATATTATCAGCTTTTCCATTTTGTTTCTCCTTTATTTAAGCTTTGCGCGATGTGCGCAGAAATCACGGTACGCCGCCTTGGCAAGACGGTTGTTCTGAACGAGGGGTCGGTTTGCGGGGCAGACGTACGAGCAGCAGCCGCACTCCATACAAACGTTGAGTCCGAGGTCCTCGAGCAGAGCCATTCTCTCGTTGGTGTTCTCAACGTCGAGCGCGAGGCTCAAGTCGACCGGCGAGAGGTTCAGCGGGCAGGCGTCGACGCACCTTCCACAACGTATGCACGCCGTCGGTTCCTTTTCGGTCGAGTCCTTGACGGTCAGTACGGTGACGGCGTTTGTCATCTTGATGATCGGCTCCTCGAGCGAGCAGACGGCAACACCCATCATAGGTCCGCCGTACAGCACCTTGCCGGGCTCTTCGGTAAGACCGCCGGCGAACTCGATCAGCGAGCTGATGGGCGCGCCCACGGGAGCGATTATATTCATCGGGCTCTTGACCGCCGTGCCGTCCAGCGTTACGCACTTTTCGACGAGCGGCATGCCCGTTTTGACAAATCTTGCCAGCGTTGCCAGCGTTGTGACGTTGAAGACCAGAACTCCGACGTCGGCGGGCAGCTTGCCCTCGGGTATGACCACGCCGGTCGTGTTATACACGACGACTCTCTCCGCACCTCTGGGGTACTTCGGGGGGAGG
>JAZKZA010000099.1:0-2674 GCA_045612445.1 Eubacteriales bacterium
TCTCTAACTCGATTTGCCGCCGTCAGTATGGCATCGGCGCGGGGGCTTCGACGGTCGGTATATCCGTCGGGGTTCATGCTCCACGCCGCCTCGGTAAAGCGTCGACCCGATATACCCCAAGTGCCGACGTACTCCTCAAACATATCGACGTCGCGAAGCGGCAAAGGGTATATACCCGTCTTGAGGTGGGTCAGCACGTCCTCGGAGCGAAATCCGAGATATTTTATGCGCAAGGCACTCAAAATAAAGGTCATGGCGGGGCTGACCGACAGGTCGGTCGGCTGCGACATAAAGTACGGTATCTCCGCCGCCTCAAGCGCGGCGTCAAGTATTCCGTTATAGCGCGAGCTGTCGCGTGCGACGACGGCGATCTCACGGCAACGAAGACCTCGCATCAGCTCTTGCTTGACGATGGCAACAACGGCGTCCGCCTCGTCGTAGGGATCGCGGCACTCGATAAGACGAACGTTACCTCTCTCGTTCTCGGCAACGCTTGCCTCGCCTCGGGCGCGCCAAAGGTCGACCGAAAGGGCGGCGAGCTCGGAGCTCTGCGCACGGAAATTTCCGGTCAGGTAAACCTGCTCGGTCGGTCTTCCCAAGCGCTCGGCAAGAGACGTCAGCCGCTTTGCAGTATCACAAACGCTCTCAAAGCAGACCAGAGTACTGCTCGGACTGTCACAGCCCAGAGCCACCGTTACCTCGTCTGCCTGCGAGAATATCTGCTCGAGAACGGCGTATTCGGGTGCGGTAAAGCTGGTGAACGAGTCGACGAACACCCTTTTGCCCTTGAAAAACTTATGCGTTTCAAGCAGCTCGCAAAGCTTTGCCAGGTCGTTTTCCTTGTCGTCAAAGCTTTGTGAAACGAGGTTCTTATATGCCGCCGATATGAGAGAAAGATCGCGCAGCTTTGCACGAAGCCCTCCCTCGGAGAGCTTGAGAGCCGCCGACTCGAGCGACTCCGACGTCACGCCCGACGCCGAAAGCTCCTCAACAGCTCGGAGCATAACGTCGGTCAGCGAAAGCTCGCCGCCCGCCGCGCCGTACTCCTCAAGCAGGGGTGAAAGCTCACGAAGCGTTCTCCACATAAAGAGCGATTTCATGGCAGGGGTTATGTAATGATACGAAAGTCCGCCGTAAAGCCTGAAGACCCGATTGCAAAGTCGGGTGAAGTTCAGGACCTCAAATTCAAGCTGAGCCGAGGGATCGAGCCGGTTAAGCGACTCGCGCTCGGCAAGAACGGTCTGCTGCTCGGGAACGAGCAGTATCGACGACGACGGATCGCGCGAGAGCTGCTCGAATATTTGGTGGGTCTTGCCCGACCCCGATGCACCGTAGATAAATCGTATCATTGTAAAAGCTCCTAATAATAGCAGACCGTCCGTTCCGTCTCGGTCTCCAATAGTTTTTTGCGAAGTGCGAAAAAAAGATAGCGCCGCACGAGATACACCGACTCCGACTCTTTTCGGCAGGTCAGAAAGTGTCCCCTGCCGCCAAGTCCCGACGGCGAGATAAAGTACGGAGTCACGACCAGAACCGTCTCGCCCTCGTCGGCAAGGCGTCGGCAAACGCCGTCAAGAAAGGCACTGTCAAGTCCCTTCCCCTCACGTTCGGGAAAGAAAACCGAGACCCGCTTGCCCCTCAGCTCGCCCTCTAGACCGCGTATCGCACGGCGACGAAGGATGGTCGAGACAAACACGACGGCAAAGCCGCAAAGCACAGCCACGGGCAAAACGACCAGCGATATCACCGTCAGCACGAGAACGGCAAGTCCCGTTCCGAGCAGGGTGAAGACGACCGAAAAGACGGTGAACACCGTTCTTATCAGCCGAAATCTTCTGAAATATTTGACGCCGCGACGAAGCATCTCGGACGCGGGTGTTCTTTTCAGCTCGGAGTATCCCCACGAGCCGAAGCTCTTCTCACGGTAGGACTCGGCGATGCATCTGTGCCGCGCAAGTCGCTGCCTCAGTTGGTTTTCTTTGATCTTTCTCTCTCCAGGATCTCAAGATTGCGCGAAACGGTCTGCCTGCCTCGCCAGGAAAAGGCTCGCGAGGAAAACTCGGCATCGCTCATCGCGCTAAGTATCGCCGGATCGAGATCGGGGATCACGTCGGTCAAAAAATAATCTATGTTCGTATATATAGTCCCGTTTTTTATCGCGCGTCGGGTGTGCGGGCAGACCCGCTGACACACGTCACACCCCCACGCCGTGTTGTACCGAACGAGAGCCTCTCGTTCGGCCTCGGTCAGCTCTCCCTTTTTCTGAGTCACCCACGAAAGGCACTCCCCAAGCTGATCCATAGGGCACTCTTGCTTGCAAAGTCCACAGTCCTCGCAAAATTTAACGTCGGACGCCTCGCAGTCGACCTCGGCGTCGGTTACAAGCTCGCCGAGAAAGACGTAGGACGAATACCTCTCGGTTATGAGCATACCGTTGCGCCCCAGAACACCGAGACGTGCCTTTAGCGCGGCATCGCGCTCGTCGATGGGAGAATGGTCGGCAAATCCGACGAAGCGGTTTTCGGGAAAAAGACGGCAAAGCTCTGCCGTCACGCGCTTCCAAAGCTCGGCAAAGTACGCGTGGTAGTCGCGAACGGCGGCGTACGCCGAGATATTATGCTCGCCCGACGTCTCGCGCGAGAGATAGGGTACGGCGCAAACGTAGACCGTTCCT
>JAZKZA010000100.1:0-4435 GCA_045612445.1 Eubacteriales bacterium
GGTAGAAAAGTTAAACGTGCTGCCGGGAGAGTTTGTCAATATGGAATACACTCTTCCGAATGGGGAAAAAGTAAAATTCCTTGACGATAAGCAAGCCTATCTCGGCAGTCAGCTTGAAAGCGATTTCGGCAGATGCTTTGGTATAGTTGCAAATATGGACTTTCTTCTTATATGCTCGTATGAGGAAAACGGCGAAAACCCCGAATTGGTCATATATAAGAAAAGATAGTCAAATTCCAATTGATCGAGCAGCTTTCCGGTGTGCTTTTCGGCGATGCTCTTGACTTCTGTCTCGGTTTACGCTATACTGTTAGCGAAAGGCGATTCGTTCAAATGCGACGGCACTCTGTTGCCCGAACCTCTTTGCGAAGCGTCTTTCTTCTTTTTCGATAAGCTTTATAATTGTTTTGCCCCTTAACACCAAAAGAAGCACCTGACTTGCAGGTGCTTCTTTGTTTGTTTTTAGTCTTCGTTGATAATATAGGTCGCGATCGAGTGCTTCTCGGCGATGCTCTTGATGTACTTATCTCCTATCTTCATCGCGAAGTCTTCGTCTGCATCGGTCGTGTTCATTACGACGACTACTACCGTTCCGTCCGGGTTCTTGAACGCCGCTACCTCGACCTCCTGCTTCCACTTACTGAAGCCCAGTCTCTTCGCGCCCTTCTTTACGTACTTACTGAAGTGTCCTATATAGTAGTACGAGTCGTTGACGCGGATCTCCTCGGTATCGGTGTTGACCATTATCGGTGCGTCGCAGAGGTTGCCCGCGTGGTTCGGTCCGCCCAGGTGATTGAGCAGCAGGTTCCAGTCGCAGAACGACGTACAATAGTTATTGAAGTTTCCGATTATATCGTGCGCGTACTTCTCTCCGATCTTGACGGTATCCATCTCTCCGAGATAATACTCGTAGCAGCCCTCCGAGAAGATGATCTCCTTTTCGGGATACATCTCGTGGAAGATGGCGAGGTTCTCAAAGTGGTCGCCGCGATACCAATGGCAGGCAATACCGTCGATATACTTCGCAGCCTCCTCATCCGACAGGATAAGCTCGGCGCGGTCTACCATCCAGGCTCTGTTATGGTCCCAGAACATCAGCTTGACGCCGATATCGTGCATCTTCTTACCGAGGTGGTTCTTGATAAAGTCGCGCTCCTCGTCCGGCAGGTAGGTGCAGCAGTCCCATCTGTGCTCGCAGGCAGGCTCGTTCTGGACCGTTACCTGAGAGATGGTAACTCCGTTCTTCTTATATTCCTCGATGAACTTTACGAAATATTCCGCCCAAAGGTCGTAGTACTCCGGCAAAAGCTTACCGCCGGCGTTGACCTCCTTGTTGTCCTTCATATAAGCGGGGGGACTCCACGGCGAGGCAAAGATCGCAAGGTCGGGATTATACTTGAGCGCGTCCTTGATCATCGGGATCACCGACGCCTTGTCTCTCTCTATCTGGAAGGTTTCGAGCGTTTCGTCTCCCTCGTCAACGCAGGTATAGTTATCGAGCGAGAAATCACAGCTGTTCATATGTACTCGACCGATGGTATAACCGATACCCTCGTTCTCATCGAAATACAGCTTGATCACCTCATCGCGCTTCTCGGGGCTCAGCTTATCGAGCGTGGTGGACGCCGACTCGGTAAACGCTCCTCCAAAGCCCTTTACCGTCTGATATTCGATGCCGGGATAGACGTTTATAAGACGCTTTCCCTGCTGCTTGAACTGCTTGGTATATACCGGGTACTCGACGACAGAAAAGTTAGTATCCTCCTGCATCGGCGCGGCATTTCTTTTTGTTTTGATGACCTTGACCTGCATAAGCATTCTCCTTTATCACGTTTGATATATGATCGGTTCAATTATAGCATACGCCACCGAAAAAGTCAACAGATTTACTACTTACGGCGCGTGCTTTTCCATATGCGTTTGTCGATACTCCTTCGGGCGCATACCGACCCTTTCGAAAAAGAGCGAGGAGAAATAATGCTCGTCGGTAATGCAGATGCGCTGCGAGATCTCTTTGACCGTCATTTTCGTGTCCTTGAGCAGGAGCTTTGCCGCCAGTATCTTCTGCGAGATCAGATACTCGTAGGGCGTGACTCCGTAGTTCTTCTTGAAGATGCGGATCATATTCGACTTGGAAATATGCAGCTCGGCGGACAGTCGGTCCAGATTCGTCTTTTCGTAAACGGCGGAGTTCAACGCCTCAAGTATCCTGTACTTATCCGACTGCCTCGCCTCTCGCTCCGACACGATGGCGTGCAGTATCGCGTGTATATGCTGTGCTATGGCGTAGCAGGCGTCCTGATCGGGCGTTTCGGTCTGCGAGAGCTTGAGCAGCTGCTCAAAGTGATCGCGCGCGGCGTCGGAGCGGTAGATACCCGTCTTGATCCTGTACGCGTCGAGCATCGCCGTCAGATAGTCCGAGATGTAGTTTACCCATATCTTTTTCCAGGGACTTTGGGGGTTCGAGCGATAGTGGTGATACTCGCCCGAACGAAGTATATAGATATCTCCCGCCCTTGCCGTCTGCCATTTTCCGTCAATTAACAGCTTTCCCTCGCCCTCCAGCACGTATTCGAAAACGGTTATCGGCGAGCCGATTTGCCGCTCGATACTGTAATCGGGCGTGGGATAGGTGATGCCGACGACGGCGTTGTGAAACGGACCGCCGTTCTTGGGAATAAACGCCGTGGCATACTCCTTGCTCGGATATTTGACAAGGTAGTTGGAATTTGAAATGTTGCGCATATAACACACCTTTTTGCTCATATTTTGCATTGATTTTGCACTATATTTCAATTATAATAAAAACGAAAGTAAAATGCAAGGGCTTCGCCCGAAAAACAAGGAGATTTATTTTTATGAGCAATTTTATCCCCCGCCCCGAGCACCCCAATCCTCAATGGGAAAGAAAAACCTGGAAGACCCTCAACGGCACGTGGCAGTTTGAGATAGACAACAGCGCCAGCGGCAAGGACCGAAAGCTCTACGAGGCGGCATCGCTCTCCTCGGAGATCATAGTTCCCTTCTGCCCCGAATCTCCCCTTTCGGGCGTCAACAACAAGGATTTTATGGCTGCCGTTTGGTATAAAAGAGCCGTCTCCTTCACCGAGGACGAGCTTGCCGGCAACCGAGTCATACTCCACTTCGGCGCGGCCGATTTTGAGACCGACGTCTGGGTCAACGGCAAGAGCGTCGGTCTGCCCCACGTCGGAGGATATACCTCGTTTGAATACGACATCACAAAGCAGCTGACGCCCGGTGAGAACGTCATCACGGTCTGCTGCCGCGACGACGTCCGTTCCCCCCGTCAGGGCACGGGAAAGCAGTCGCAGAGATTTTTCTCGCACGAGTGCTACTACACGAGAACGACGGGTATCTGGCAGAGCGTCTGGTACGAGATCGTACCCGAGAGCTACGTAAAGTACGCCCGTATCCTGCCCGACCTCGAAAACCTTTCGGTCACAATCGACGCTCAGCTTTGCGGTCGCGCAGACCTTTCTGCCGAGGTCTTTTACAAGGGTAAAAAGGTCGGCGAGGCGGCAAAGGTAAACTGCTCGGTCACCGCCCAGCTTGAGGTCAAGCTCTCCGAAAAGCACGTCTGGGAGCTGGGTCACGGCAGACTTTACGATCTCGTTATCCGCTTCGGTCAGGACGAGGTCAAGAGCTATTTCGGTCTGCGCTCGGTCGAGCTTGACGGCATCAAGTTCAAGCTGAACGGCAAGAGCGTTTTCCAGCGTCTCGTCCTCGATCAGGGATTTTATCACGACGGCGTTTGCACCGCTCCCTCCGAGGAGATGCTGATCAAGGATATTCAGTGCGGTCTTGACGCCGGATTTAACGGCGCACGTCTGCACCAAAAGGTATTCGAGCCGCGCTACCTCTATCACGCCGACAGAATGGGCTACATGGTCTGGGGCGAGTACGGCAGCTGGGGTCTTGACCACTCGGACGCCGCAAACCTTTCGACCTTCCTGCCCGACTGGCTGGACTCGGTCAAGCGCGACTGCAATCACCCCTCGATCATCGGCTGGTGTCCCTTCAACGAAACCTTTGACTTCGGTCCGCAGAGAAAGCGCCAGGACGATCGCTTCATTCGACTTGCCTACGAGGAGACCAAGCGTCTCGACCCCACCCGTCCCTGCATAGACAGCAGCGGCTGGTTCCACGTTTCCACCGACGTCTACGACGTTCACGATTACGAGCAGGATCCCGAGTCGGTCCGCGCCCGCTATAACGAGGCAGTTGAAAACGGCGCGTTCACCGAGGCGATGGCGATCTGCCGCCGCCGCCAGAAATGGACTCCGGGGCAGCCTCTGTTCGTGTCGGAGTACGGCGGCATCGGCTTCTGCCTGCCCCGCAACGACCTTGAGGTCTCCTGGAGCTACGGTAACGCCACCACCAGCTACGAGGAGTTCTACGCCCGCTACGAGGGTCT
>JAZKZA010000101.1:0-3736 GCA_045612445.1 Eubacteriales bacterium
CTCAGAAAGGCAGCTCAGATGGCAGTATGTAAGATCAACATAGACTCTGACATTCGTCTTGCTATGACCGCAGGTATCCGTCGCGTCTTCAGCGGGAACCCTGCCGCATTTGACCCGAGAGAGTATCTGAAGGTAGCTCGCGCAGAGGTCAAGGAGATGGTCCGTCATAAGATCGTCAACGTCCTCGGCTCGAACGGCGCTCTCGAGAAATAATAATAATATAAGAAAACCGCACGGACGGAAGTCCGTGCGGTTATTTTTTATTTTCCGAAAGCAACTCTTTCGCGTTTTTTCTTACGAATAAAGAGGAAAAGTCCTCCGCCGGTCATCACCGAAACGATGACGGCGCAGATGGCGTAGATCGGCCAGCCGACCTCCATATCCGACTTCAGCTCCTCCCAAAGACTGTTGATAAGAGCGAGGGTCTTGCCGTCGAGGTTGGTATACGACGAGGTCTTGACCGAATCGGTACCGTACATAAGATCGTAGCCGCCCTCCTTGATCTCGTTCATATAGTCGATATACTCCTCGTTCTCACGAACGGCGAGGTTGGGAGAGGCGTAGTAGGTGTACTCGGCGTTGGCGACCGCCGCCTCCTCGGAGAGCATAAAGTCGATATACCACTCGGCGATCTCCTTGTTCTGCGAGGTCTTGGGGATACACATAGCGTCGACGTAAAGGTTCGTACCCTCCTCGGGGTAGAAGAACTCAAGGTCGGGATTGTTCTCGTACATCGCGAGAAAATCTCCGGCGTAGTAAGCGGCGATGGCAGCAGAGCCGTTCTCCATCTTGTTAAAGATCTCGTCCATAACGTAGCCCTGAACGACGCTCTTTTGCTCCTTGAGCTTGTCAAGCGCCTGCCTCCACTCGGCTTCGTTGTCCGAGTTTACGTCAAGACCGAGGAAGTACTGCGCCGTACCGAAGGCATCGCGCGAGTTGTTGAACTGCAGTATGTTTCCGGTGTGACGCTCGTCCCACATAAGCTGCCACGAGCCGATGGCGGGATCGTTCTCGTCCACCATCGAGGTGTTGTAGATAATACCGATCATACCGTACATATAGGGCACGGCGTAGCGGTTCTCGGGCTCGATCTCGTAGGAATCGTACTTGGCGTCCTCGCCGAAGAAATCGGGGTGAAGATTGCCGAGGTTCTCGAAGTTCTCGAGATTCAAGGGGGCTAACATACCCTCCTTTATCATTCGCTCGATCATATAATCGGAGGGAACGATAACGTCGTACTGTACCGACCCCGAGCTGAGCTTGGCGTACATACTCTCGTTTGAGGAATAGGTGGAATAGTTAACGGTGACGTCAACACCCTTCTCGGTTCGACACCACTCCTCGAACATCTGATTGGTGTCAAGGCTGTCCTCAGAGCCGTCCGAGATATACTCACCCCAGTTGTAGACGTAGAGAGTGATCTTCTCCATCGGCTCGGCGTCCTCGGGGGCGCAGGAGGCGAGCGAGGCGGTCAGAAGGGACAAAAGGCAGAGGATCGAGAGAAGGAGAGTGATTTTTTTAGTGATCTTCATTCAGCACCTCCGTCACTTGACGCTCTTACGGCGAGAGCCGAACGAGCCTGCGAAGTTAACTATAAGAAGTATGACCAGAATGACGGCAACTATGAGCGCCGAGAGGGCATACATACTGAACTTTACGTTGTGCGCCGTCTGGTTGTAAACGTAGAGCGGCAGGGTCTGGAAGTTGGGCGAGCTGACGAAATGGCTGATAACGAAGTCGTCGAGCGAGAGGGTAAAGCTCATCATAAGAGCCGAAACGATACCGGGGACGACCTGAGGAAGCTCGACCTTAAAGAAGGCGCGGGCGGGGGTACAGCCAAGGTCCTGCGCCGCCTCGGAGAGAGACTTGTCCAGCTGCTTGAAGCGAGGAAGGACAGACAGGATAACGTAAGGCAAATTAAAGGTAACGTGTGCGATCAGCATCGTGCCGAAGCCGAAGACATCGCGTCCCTTGAGGAAGGGGAGCGCCGCCACGGCAACGAATAAAAGCATCATAGAAACGCCGGTAACGATATCGGGGTTCATCATAGGAATGTTCGTCGCGGTCATAATGGGTGCTTTTATCAGCTTGGCGCGCATACGGGAAAGACCGAGCGCACCGAACGTACCGAGAACGGTTGCAATAAGCGAGGAGGAGATCGCCAGCACGAGAGAATTTCTCAGCGCGCTGAAGGCCTGCTCGTCGGCAAAGAGCTCCTCGTACCAAACGGTGGAAAGTCCGGTTATCTCCGAAAGGCTTCCCGACTCGTTGAAGGAGAAGACGATAAGAACTGCGATCGGAATGTAGAGAAACAGGAAGGCGATCGCGATATAGAGCTTAGAAAATATCTTCACGGCACAATACCTCCGTCGTTATCCGAGAATCGGTTCATGACCGTGACCGAGATGATTATAAGTATCATCATAACGAGCGACATAGCCGCACCGACACCGTAGGTCGAGGTGTTCTGGAAGAGGCGCTCGATGGTATCTCCAACGAGGTCTATCTTGCCCGCGCCCAGCTTCTGCGAGATGTAGAAGGTGCTGATCGAGGGAACGAAGACCATAGTGACGCCCGAAACCACGCCCGACATAGTAAGCGGGATAACGACCTTTGTCATAGTCTGCCAAGCGTTGCAGCCCAGATCGTGCGACGCCTCGATGTAGCGGTGATCGAGCTTGGTCATAGCGGTAAAGATAGGCAGGACCATATAGGGCAAAAAGTCGTAGATCATACCGAGAATGACTCCGAAGTACGATCCGACGATGGGCAGCTTCTGAAGACCGATCTGCTCGAGCAGCGAGTTAAGAAGACCGCCGTTATCAAGCAGAGCCATAAGGGCGTAGGTACGGATGAGAAGATTGCACCACATGGGGAGCATCAGCAGTACCATAAGTATCTTCTGACCTCTGGGCGACTGACGCGACATAAAGTACGCCAAGGGGTAGCCGATAATGAGGCAAACGACGGTCGCTATCAGCGCAAAGGCTATAGAAAGTATAAAGACGTTGGTATACTGCGAGAGCTGAGAGATATTAGAGAAGGAGAAAACGCCGTCAGCATCGGTGAAGGCGAAGTACAGCACGAAGAGCATAGGGGCGACGATAAAGAGAACGACCCAGACGCTGTGCGGAACTGCGGCAAACATCTGAAAAACGTTCTTTTCGACCTTTCTGCTCTCTGCCGTGCGGCGGCTCACTCCTCTACCTCCTCATCGGAAATAGTGGGATCGGAAAGGGTGTCCATCTCGTCGGAGAAGGTGGAGTAGTCTCCGAAGGTACCTGAGTACTCCGACTTTTTCATAACGTGAATGGCGTCGGGCTCGATGTGAAGACCGATGGTGCTGCCCTCGGGCGCGAAGTCGGAGGTCTCGATCATCCACTTAAAGCCACCGATGTCAACGATGATCTCGTAGTAGTCTCCCTTGAAGGTCAGGGCGGTGATCTTACCGGTCAGCATACCGCGCTCGACGGGAACGACGTCGATGTCCTCGGGACGGATAACTACGTCGACCGGCTCGTTCTTGGCAAAGCCCGAGTCAAGGCAGGCGAAGGAGTGTCCCGCAAAGCGAACCGAAAGATCGGCGGTCATAACGCCGTCGAGGATATTGCTCTCACCGATAAAGTCGGCAACGAAGGCGTTCTGCGGCTCGTTGTAGACGTCAAGCGGAGTGCCGATCTGCTGGATCTTGCCGTCCGCCATAACGACGACGGTGTCCGACATCGAGAGCGCCTCC
>JAZKZA010000102.1:0-2973 GCA_045612445.1 Eubacteriales bacterium
TGACCTTTTCGAGCTTACGTCTCTCTCCGTCAACAACGGCGGCGGGGGCTTTCTCAACGAAACCGGCATTCGAAAGCTTCTTTTCGATGCGATCCGCCTCGCCGGTCAGTCGGGTCAGCTCGGCGCTCAGTCTCGCTCTCTCCTTCTCAACGTCGATGATATCGGCGAGCGGCAGGTAGATAACGGCGGCGTCGGTAACGATCTGTACCGAGTTGTCGGCGTTGACCGTCTCGGCGTCGAACGAGGCAGCCACCTCAACTCCGTTTGCCGATGCAAGTCGCTCAAAGAAGACCTTGGTGCTCTCACCGAAGCTCTGCTCATACTTGGTTGCGATATACACCTTCGACTTTCTGGACGGAGCGATGTTCATATCTGCGCGACGGGCGCGGATCGCCTTGATCGCCGCCATAACGCGCTCGAAGTCGTCTGCCGCCTCGGTGAAGCACATAGCCTCGTCGTAGGTCGGATACTCGGAGATCATGATGCTCTCGCAGTCGTGGGGCAGCGAGAGGTATATCTCCTCGGTGATATAGGGCATGAAGGGGTGGAGCAGCTTCAGTATACCGGTCAGAACGTAAAGTATTACGCGCTGTGCCGTTTCGTTTGCCTCGCTGCCGCGGTCGTTCAGTCTTGCCTGGGCAAGCTCAACGAACCAGTCGCAGAAAACGTCCCAGGTGAACTCGTAGATCGAGGCAAGGCTGACGCCCAGCTCGAAGTTCGAAAGCGAGGAGTTGACCGACGAGACCAGAGCGTTAAAGCGGTCGAGTATCCACTTATCCTCGGTGGCGAGCTTATCGGCGGCGGGAAGGGCGGTGTCCTCGATCGTGAGGTTCATACGAACGAAGCGCGACGCGTTCCAGAGCTTGTTTGCAAAGTTACGGGCGGCTTCGATCTTTTCGTCCGAGAATCTCATATCGTTTCCGGGGCTGTTACCGGTGGTCAGCGCAAAGCGCAGAGCGTCAGCGCCGTACTTGTCTATGATCTCAAGCGGGTCGATACCGTTTCCGAGCGACTTGGACATCTTGCGTCCCTGCGCGTCGCGAACCAGACCGTGAATGAAAACGGTCGAGAAGGGGATCTCTCCGGTGTGCTCGAGCGACGAGAAGATCATACGCGAGACCCAGAAGGAGATGATATCGTAGCCGGTGACGAGAACGTCGGTCGGGAACCACTTTTCGAGGTCGGGGGTCTTGTCGGGCCAGCCCATAGTTGAGAAGGGCCAGAGTGCCGAGGAGAACCAGGTATCAAGCACGTCCTCGTCCTGACGAACGGGCGCGCCGCACTTGGGGCAAACGTGGATATCGGTCTTGGAGACCGTCATCTCGCCGCACTCGTCGCAGTAGAAGGCGGGGATACGGTGACCCCACCAGAGCTGACGCGAGATGCACCAGTCGTGGAGATTTTCCATCCAGTTTATATATATCTTGCTGAAGCGCTCGGGAACGAACTTGATACGTCCGTCGCGAACGGCATCGAGAGCCGGACCGGTGAGCGGTCCCATCTTGACGAACCACTGATCGGAGGTCAAGGGCTCAACGGTCGTACCGCAACGGTAGCAGGTGCCGACGTTGTGAACGTGATCCTCAACGCGAACGAGCAGACCCTCTGCCTCAAGATCGGCAACGATGGCACGGCGAGCCTCGTATCTGTCCATACCGGCGTACTTGCCGCCCAGCTCGTTGATGCTTCCGTTGTCGTCCATGACCTTGATGACCGGCAGATCGTGACGCTTTCCTACCTCGAAGTCGTTGGGGTCGTGAGCCGGGGTGATCTTGACGCAGCCGGTACCGAACTCGATGTCAACGTAGTCGTCGGCAACGACGGGGATCTCACGGCCAACGAGAGGGAGAACGAGAGTCTTGCCAACCAGATCGGCGTAACGCTCGTCGGCGGGGTTAACGGCAACGGCGGTGTCTCCGAGAAGGGTCTCGGGACGGGTGGTTGCTATCTCAACGAAGCCCGAGCCGTCACTGACGGGGTACTTTATGTGCCAGAAATGACCGTTCTGCTCGCTGTATTCGACCTCGGCGTCGGAAAGGGCGGTGCGGCAGTGGGGGCACCAGTTTATGATGCGGTAGCCGCGGTAGATAAGTCCCTTGTCGTAGAGGTTGACGAAGACCTCACGAACGGCGCGAGAAAGTCCCTCGTCCATAGTAAATCTCTCGCGAGACCAGTCGCAGGACGAGCCGAGCTTTTTCAGCTGGTTGATGATGCGGCTGCCGTACTGATGCTTCCAGTCCCAAACGCGCTCAAGAAACGCCTCGCGGCCGAGATCGTAGCGGGTCAACCCCTCGTTAACGCGAAGGCTCTCCTCAACCTTGATCTGGGTTGCGATGCCGGCGTGGTCGGTGCCGGGAAGCCAGAGCGCGCTCTTACCCTGCATACGCTTGTGACGAATGATGATGTCCTGAAGGGTCTCGTCAAGGGCGTGACCCATATGAAGCTGACCGGTTACGTTCGGAGGGGGAATAACGATCGAGAAGGGGTCTTTACCGTCGTCAACCGAGGGGGTGAAATAATTTTTATCGCACCAATTTTTGTAGATACGCTCCTCAAACTCGTGAGGCTCGTAGGTTTTCGGAAGCTCTTTGTTGATCATGATATATAACCTCGCTAAATAATTTTGAAAATAAAAAACACGCCACTGACGTATCAGGGCGTGGTCAAACGCGGTACCACCTGATTTCGTGAGACACGATCTCACCTCAAGTGCCGATAACGGCGGCAACCGTTGACGACTACTGAAAAGGGTTCACCGTCAAAGCTCCGCGGCGACTTGGGCGAATGTCGGTTCGGGTTCTCAGCAAGTCCCGTTCTCTGTGACCGTACAAAAAGCGCCTACTGCTCCGCATCGTGGCATTTACGCGAATATGATAGCATATTTATAAAAAAAAGTCAACAGAAAAGTCAAAAGACGCCGAAAAAATCGTGTGAAGGCGAGAAAAATGAGAATAATATTAGAAGAAAAACTTG
>JAZKZA010000103.1:0-1715 GCA_045612445.1 Eubacteriales bacterium
CCCGCAATGCTTCTCGGACGCGAGCTTCTCTCGTCGTTTCAGCTGTTATTTAGTGGTTTGATACTTGATATGGCAGCAATGTTCGTTCTCTCGCTTGATAGACCGAACAGATCGCTGATGGAACGAAAATACCGCCCTGCAAGCTTAAAAACTCCGATACGAAATTGCCGTATGCCACTTTTGATCGTTGGTTGCGGAGCCGCGCTCGGCTCGATTACGGCAATACTTATATCCTTTATAACGAATGAGGCGGTCAGCGGAGCTGTATTTGCCTCACTTGTGCTGACACAGCTGATCCTCCTCTTTTACATTAGAAATGACGAAAAGCCAAAGGACACGTTAACCGTTCCGTTCGTTTCAAGCGTTCTGGTGTGCGCGGTCGCGGTTTTGCTTTGCGGTGCAGTTCCATATCTTTCCGATCTGACGCAAACACGCTTTTCGCTCGTGTCACTTATATGTTTACCGATAGCTCCCGCAGCTGTTGCAATAGGTCATCACCTTTGGTCTTTCTTCAAAAAGCTCATAAAAAAGACTTGACCAACATATAATTCTCCGAATATGTTTTCGGAGGTATGTTATGAAGTTCATAAGCACCGCAGATCTGAGGGAAAAGGACGTTATAAATATTTGCGACGGCGCAAGACTCGGATGTCCTTCCGACTTTGAAATAGACGTTTCTTGCGGAAAGATCGTAGCTCTGGTCGTGGCTTGTGACGATAGTCTCTTCGGTTTCGGCAAGCGCGACGAGATGATAATACCGTGGGACAAGATAAAGTGTATCGGGGAAGACGCGATACTCGTCAGTCTTGTGTCAAATGAGCTTCAGTGCTACACAAGAGAGAAGAGAAAAAAGAAAAAGGTCGCCCATAAAATGTAATTTTTGTAAACATTGTGTTAAAAATGTTTTTGGGTGTTGAATGTCGAATGTTGTTATGTTATAATAACAAGGCTTGCGAAAAACGCAGGACAAAATATCACACACACGCGGTTTCGAGCGCCGACGGTGCCACTTAGTGGTCTTGACGCCTGCCCGCGTGGTGGAAAAACCGAAGGAGGACATGAAAAATGTCAGTTATCAGTATCAAGCAGCTGCTTGAAGCAGGTGTTCATTTCGGACACCACACCAGAAGATGGAACCCCAAGATGGCAGAGTACATCTTCACCGAGAGAAACGGTATCTACATTATCGACCTGCAGAAGACCGTTAAGAAGTTCGACGAGGCTTATGCTTTCGTTCGTGATCTCTCCACCGAGAAGGGCAACGTACTCTTCGTAGGTACCAAGAAGCAGGCTGCTGACGCCATCAAGGAAGAAGCAGAGCGCGCAGGTATGTACTACGTTAACGAGAGATGGCCCGGCGGCATGCTCACCAACTTCAAGACCATCAAGAAGTCCATCAACCGCCTCATCGCTCTCGAGAAGATGCAGGAAGACGGCACCTTCGACATGCTCCCCAAGAAGGAAGTTGCTGGCCTCATCAAGGAAATGAACGACCACGAGCGCAACTACGGCGGTATCAAGACCATGGATACCCTTCCCGATGCAGTGTTCATAGTTGACCCCAGAAAGGAACACATCGCAGTTCTCGAAGCTAACAAGCTCGGTATCCCTGTAGTTGCTATCGTTGACACCAACTGTGATCCCGACGATGCTGATTACATCATTCCCGGACACGACGACGCTATCCGCGCAATCAAGCTCATCTCCGCAGCTCT
>JAZKZA010000104.1:0-5806 GCA_045612445.1 Eubacteriales bacterium
AGAGCGTTTTACGGAATAAGAATGCTCACAAATAAGGACGGACTGTACACTAATGCGGTGTATGGAATGGCCAATATAATATATCATCATATATCTACAGTCAAGCCCGATTACTGTGCCGTGGCCTTTGATCTGAAGGCTCCTACGTTCAGACATAAAATGTATGAGGGATATAAGGCAAACCGTAAGGGAATGCCCGAGGAGCTGGCAGTGCAACTGCCTTATGCAAAGGAATGTATGGCGGATATGGGCTGTAAGGTCCTTAGCCTTGAGGGCTACGAGGCAGACGATATTTTGGGAACTCTGGCTTCGCTCGCCGACCCCGATACACATAGCTATATCCTTACGGGAGACCGAGACTCGCTTCAGCTGATAAACGATAAGACAACCGTCCTGCTGGCGACCAATGCCGAACCGATCACCTTTGACCGAACCGCGTTCTTTGCAAAGTACGGCCTTCAGCCCGAGCAGTTCGTGGACGTCAAGGCGCTTATGGGAGATTCGTCGGATAATATACCCGGAGTTGCCGGTGTCGGTGAAAAAACGGCTCTCAAGCTGATCTCGCAGTTTGAAAGTCTTGAAAGGTTATACGACTCTCTACCCTCGTCCGAGCTGACCGCAGGGGTAAACAACAAGCTGATCGCAGGTCGCGAGAGCGCCTTCCTTTCAAAAGAGCTTGCCACTATTATGTGCGACGTGCCGTTGGAGCTGACTCTTGCGGATGTTGCTCGACGCGAGCTTGACCGTGCTGATGCCACCGAGCTTTTCACCAAGCTCGAGCTTTCGACCTTTATAAAACGCTTTGGCTTGAACAGTGAGGAGACCGCGCCCGAAGCCGAAGCGCCGCTTTCGTTTGCCTGTACACTTGAGGCATCGAAGGGAAGCGTTGTTGCCGTCTCGTATTGCGAGGGGGCTTTGTCGGTCTGCGACGGTAAAGCCGTATGCCGATTTGAGGGCAAGGACAAGATACAAAACATACTGAACGATTATAAAACGGTTTGCTGTGACGCGAAGTCTCTCTATAAAGCCTTGGCGGCTGACGGTATCGAGTACCGCTCTGCCGATCTTGACGTTATGCTTGGCGCATACGTGCTGAACCCCGGTGAGTCGGGCTACGAGCTTGAAAAGCTGGTGCTCCGTTTCCTCGGTAAAACTATTTCAGATAAGGTCGACCCGTCGCAGTACGTCTTCGAGCTTTATTCACCCATACTGGAGAAGCTGAATGAAACCGAGTCGCTCTCTCTTCTGAAGGACATCGAAATGCCTGCCGCCGCCGTGCTTGCCGATATGGAGCTGGTCGGCTTCAAGATAGACCGAGAGGGCATCAAGCGTTACGGAGAAAGACTTGCCGAGCTTGAACGCGAGCTCGCCGAGAGAATTTACTACGCCGCGGGCGGTGAGTTTAACATAAACTCTCCCAAGCAGCTCGGAGAGGTGCTCTTTGAGCGTCTCGGGCTTCCGTCGGGCAAGAAGACCAAGACGGGGTATTCAACCGGGGCGGAGGTACTGGAAAAGCTCCGCCCGTACAGTCCGATCATCGAGGATATTCTCGATTACCGTCAGGTCGCAAAGCTCCGTTCGACCTACGCCGAGGGGCTGCTTCGTCAGGCAGACGACAGCGGACGTATACACACCACCTTCAAACAGACCGGAACTGCGACGGGACGTCTTTCGTCAACCGAGCCGAATCTGCAGAATATACCGATAAAGACCGAGCTCGGTCACGAATTCCGCCGCTATTTCATTCCCGAAAACGAGAACTATATTCTGATAGACGCCGACTATTCGCAGATAGAGCTTCGTATACTTGCCCATATCTCGGGCGACGAGAATATGATCGAGGCGTTTGCATCCGGCAAGGATATACACGCGTCAACGGCGTCCAAGATATTCGGAGTTTCAGCCGACAGTGTCACGGTCGAGATGCGTAAGCGCGCTAAAGCGGTCAATTTCGGAATACTGTACGGCATGGGAGATTTCAGACTGTCGAACGACCTGCATATCCCGATCAAGCAAGCCAAGCAATATATCGAAAGCTATCTTGCGGGATACCCGAAGATAGCCGAGTATCTCGAGCGGGTCAAGTCGCAGGCAAGAGAGCAGGGATACGTCACGACTATGATGGGCCGCAGACGTTATATCCCCGAGCTTTCGGGCAAGAACAAGAATCTTCAGGCGTTTGGAGAGAGGGTCGCGATGAACAGTCCGATACAGGGCAGCGCCGCCGATATTATCAAGCTCGCTATGATAAACGTTTCGAAAAAGCTGGAGGCTATCGACGCCAGACTGATCCTTCAGGTGCACGACGAGCTTTTGATAGAGTCGTCACGCGATTGCGCCGAGAAAGCGATGGAGATACTGCAGACCGAGATGGAAAAAGCAGTCTTGCTGACGGTACCGCTGACCGTTGATATAAGCAGCGGAGAAAATTGGTATTAAAACAGGAAGTCATAATGTCAAAAGAGATCATCATACGCGGTGCGCGTGAAAATAATCTTAAAAATATTGATCTGACCTTCCCGCGCGATAAGCTGGTCGTGTTTACGGGACTTTCGGGCTCGGGCAAGACCTCGCTGGCATTCGATACGATATATGCCGAGGGACACCGACGCTTCGTTGAGTCGCTTTCGTCCTATGCGAGAATGTTTCTCGGTCAGCTCGATAAGCCCGACGTGGATAGCATAGAGGGGCTTTCTCCGGCTATTTCGATAGACCAGAAGACTACGTCGAAAAATCCAAGATCCACCGTCGGAACGGTTACCGAGATATACGATTATCTTCGTTTGCTGTACGCCAGAGTCGGTGTTCCTCACTGTCCTGTCTGCGGCAAGGAGATACGACAGCAAACGACCGACAATATAATAGACCGCGTTATGTCGCTTGGAGAGGGAACTCGCTTCATGGTGCTCTCCCCGGTCGTCCGTTCGCAGAAGGGAATGCACGAAAAGGTGCTCTCGGAGGCGAAGAAGAGCGGTTACGTTCGCGTTCGTGTCGACGGAAATATGTACGATCTCTCCGAGGAGATCAAGCTTGATAAGAACGTCCGCCATAAGATAGAGATAGTCGTTGACCGACTCGTCATTCGTGACGGTATCGGGTCAAGACTTTCGGATTCGATTGAAACGGCGCTGAATCTTGCGGACGGACATCTGCTGGTCGTCACAGTGCCGCGAGAGGGCGAGCCGCAGGAGCTGGAGTTTTCGACTCACTATGCCTGCGAGGAGCACGGAATATCCTTCGGTGAGCTTGAGCCGAGAATGTTCTCCTTCAACAATCCTGCCGGCGCTTGCCCCGAATGTGCGGGACTCGGTGTTCACCGACGTATCGACGTCGAGAGGATAATACCCGATAAGTCGTTGACGATACGCGAGGGCGCTATTGCCGTAAACGGGTTCAAGTCTATGGACGAGGATACCTGGAACGGACCGCTTTTCCAGGCGGTCGGTTCACGTCACGGCTTTGACGTTGACACGCCTATCGAGAGCTTTTCAAAATCGGCATACGACGTGCTGATGAACGGCTCGGGCGACGAGGAGTACACCGTTATACGTTACTTCGGCAAGAGCGGTCGTAAGCAGGTCACGAAATTCCCCGGTATCATCGGTATGATAGAAAACCGTATGGCTATGGGAATGAGCGAATATTACGAGGAGCTGATAGAGGAAGCCGACTGCCCGCGTTGTAAGGGAAGAAGACTTTCGGATAACTCGCTTGCCGTGACGGTAGGAGGGAAGAACATTCACGAGTTTTGTGAAATGTCGGTCAGCGACGCGCTTGCCTTCGTTGAAAAAATGAACGAGGGCTTTACCAGAAACGAGGAGATCATAGCGCGAGAGATCGTCAAGGAGCTCAGATCGAGGCTGACCTTTTTGCAGAGCGTCGGTCTGAATTATCTTACGTTGACCCGTCGTGCGGGTACGCTTTCGGGCGGTGAGGCACAGCGCATACGCCTTGCAACGCAGATAGGAAGCTCGCTGGTCGGCGTGCTTTATATACTCGACGAGCCGAGCATCGGTCTGCATCAGCGAGACAACGGACGTCTGATCGGAACACTCAAGGCGCTGCGAGACCTCGGAAACAGCGTCGTTGTTGTCGAGCACGACGAGGATATGATGATGAACGCCGATTACGTTGTCGATATAGGACCGGGTGCGGGCATACACGGCGGTCGTGTCGTCGCCGCCGGAACTCCCGAGGAGGTGGCGGCAAACGAGGAGTCGATAACCGGAGACTATATGTCGGGTCGTGGTACCATTGCCGTTCCCACGAGCCGCAGGGAGGGCAACGGAAAGCGTCTTTGCGTTTACGGCGCTGCCGAGCATAATCTGAAAAATATAGACGTTGAGATACCTCTCGGCTGCTTTGTCGGCGTTTCGGGTGTTTCGGGCTCGGGAAAGTCCTCGCTCGTCAACGGTATAATATATCCGTATCTTGCTAAAAAGCTTAACCGAGCAGTAACGCATCCGGGTAAGTTCGATAAAATGACCGGACTTGAAGCACTTGACAAGGTCATTTGCATCGACCAAAGCCCGATAGGTCGTACGCCTCGCTCAAATCCGGCGACCTACACCGGACTTTTCACCGAGATACGCAATCTTTTCGCGCAGACCCCCGATGCCAAGGCGAGAGGATACAAGGCAGGTCGCTTTTCGTTCAACACGCGGGGCGGACGTTGCGAGATCTGCGAGGGCGACGGAGTCAAGAAAATAGAGATGCACTTTTTGCCTGATGTTTACGTTACCTGCGACGCCTGTCGGGGCAAACGCTATAACAGAGATACTCTCGAGGTCAAGTATAAAGGTAAGAACGTTTTTGACGTGCTTGATATGACGGTTGAAGAGGGTCTCTCCTTCTTCGGAGACTTGCCGCGTATTGCCAAAAAGCTGAAAACGCTTTACGACGTGGGACTTGGGTATATAAAGATAGGTCAGTCGTCAACCACTCTTTCGGGCGGTGAGGCGCAGAGGATCAAGCTTGCCACCGAGCTTGCAAAGCGAGACACGGGCAAGACGATCTATATCCTTGACGAGCCGACGACCGGTCTTCATACTGCGGACGTTGCAAGGCTTATCTCGGTGCTTCAAAGGCTTTGCGATGCCGGAAACACCGTTCTGGTCATTGAGCATAATCTTGACGTCCTCAAGACCTGCGACTATCTCATCGACCTCGGACCGGAGGGCGGAGACGGCGGAGGAACGCTGGTCGCGTCGGGCACGCCCGAGCAGGTCGCAAACTGTGAAAAATCGTATACGGGTGAATATTTGAAGAATAAATTGATGAAATAATTCAAAAAACCTTGAAAAAGCACTTGACAACTGCATAAATATGCAGTATAATATGCGAGTAAAATAGATTACCGAAAGGAATATTATCATTATGAAGAAAATCGTATGTCTCGCATTGGCGGCGATCATGCTCGTTTCCGTCTTTGCATTTACTTCCTGCACCGCAAACGAAAAGCCCATAAAGGTCATTGACATCAAGCTGACCGATGAGCAGTATGCTTACGCCGTTAAGAAGGGCGACGCCGAGCTTCTCGCTTCGCTGAACGCATTCCTTGCAGATATCAAGGCAAACGGTAAGTTTGACGAGATACTGAACAAGTACTTCGAGGGCGGCACTCCCACCGCAGTTGTCTCGGCTGAGAAGGACGAGGCCAAGGATCAGATCGTTGTTGCAACCAATGCCGCATTTGCTCCCTTTGAGTACAAAGAGGGTAACAACTACTACGGCGTTGATATGGAGATCATGAAGCTGTATGCCGACTCGGTTGGTAAGGAGCTCGTCATCGACAATATGGATTTTG
>JAZKZA010000105.1:0-1884 GCA_045612445.1 Eubacteriales bacterium
GGCTCACAGAACGACATGGCTACGATCCGACTTATCATGTCGTGCTTGAGTCGCGGTATCTCGTCGTCCTTGACCATAAGGTTGAAGACCACCTTTTCCGAGCTTTCAAGCCCGAAATAGTAAAGAGTTGCCTCGCTTGCCGTTCCGTTGCCGAAGAAATCAAGAACTCCGCACATCTCGTGGTTGTCAAAAAACTCAGCATAGGCGTCGGCATATTCGCGGTTGGTTATAACCATCAGATATTTTAACCCGTTCATAAAACAGTCCTCACTTTCTCAGTCAATGATCTCGTCAGGCTCATCGGTTTCGGCTGCCCTTTCGGCGCGGATACGCTTGAGCTTGAAGACGAGTCCGAGTATCTGAATCGTGATCAAGGGAGTCATGGCGACGAAGGCAACGACTCCAAATCCGTCGGTGGCGATATCGCCTCCGCTTGCGCGGCAAAGGCCCAGCGCCAGCGGCAGCACGAACCCTGCCGTCATAGCACCCGAGGCAACTCCGCCCGAGTCAAAGGCAATACCGGTAAACATCTCTGGGACAACGAACATAAGCGTCAGCGAGATAAGGTACGCCGGGATCAAAAAGTAAAGTATCGGTATCTGCAAAATAATTCTCATCATAGCAAGACCGACCGAGATGCCAACGCCGACCATAAGGCTGAGCGACAGTGCCTTTTGAGGAATGGCTCCCGCGGTTATCTCAAAGACCTTATTTTTGAGAACGTGTACTGCCGGCTCGGCGGCAACCACGAAAAATCCTATAACAAAGCCGATAAAGATCATGATCCAGTTGTACGGGAGCTTTCCTATAGTCTCTCCTATGTACGTTCCCACAGGGAAGAAGCCAACGTTGACTCCGAGCAGAAACATTACCAGCCCAACGTAGGTATAAACGACTCCGATACCGATCTTGATCATACTGTGTACATCTATCTTAGTTCCGAAAAAGCGAAAAACAAGGAAGAAGGCAAGTATCGGCGCTAAGCCTATCGCAACCTCTTCAAGGTAGGTCGGTAACGCCAGAGCGTATGCCGCAAGCAACTCCTTCGAATCAAGAACGGTCACTGCCGTGTTTTCGGCGATCTTGAAGCTCTCGGGGTTATATATCAGCCCGAGTATCATGACCGCAAGTATCGGCCCGATCGAGCAAAGAGCCGTCAGACCAAAGCTGTCCTCTTCCGCCGTTCCGTCGCTTCGAAGGGCGGCAATACCCGTTCCGATAGAGATAATGACGGGAACGCTTATGGGTCCCGTCGTAACTCCTCCCGAATCAAAGGCAAGCGGAACAAAGCTCTGGGGAACGAAGAATGCCATAACGAAGACGGCAGTATAGAATATCAGCAGTATCCATTTCAGCTTGACCTTGAGAAGTATTCTCAAGAACGCCACGACCAGAAAAAGTCCGACACCGATCCCGACCGCAATAAGAAGCAACCAGTTGTTGACCGTTTCGGAAAGCTGGGTGGCAAGCAGCTGCAGATCGGGCTCGGCAATCGTTATCATAACGCCCACAACAAAGAAGATCGGCACGATAAGCCAAACCTTTTTCGTTCGCATGGTGGAGCTTCCTATATACTCACCGATTTGGGTCATGGCCGAATCGGCGCCAAGTGTAAAAAGACCTATACCGACTATTGCAAGAAACGCACCCAGCAAGAAGACAAGAAGCATCCCGCTCTCAAGGGGTGCGATAGAGGCGCAAAGAACGAAAACTATAATTACGATAGGCATTACCGAGGCACATGCCTCCTTGATCTTGTCTGCAACTATTATTCGTCTTGCACGAAGCCTGGCTCTATGATCAAACAAAGCAACGCCTCCTTTCCAAAAAGCTTCATAAAAATCGCGGAACTCGTCTTCGCGCGGCATTATCTTTAATTATTAT
>JAZKZA010000106.1:0-7979 GCA_045612445.1 Eubacteriales bacterium
CCTTTGCGTTGTTAAGCTCGGTCTTAATGTTCTCGAGCGCGCTTGCTACAGCCTCGATAGCGGTCTTATAGACTGCCGTGTCAAGCTTGTTCTTTTCAAGCTTGGTTGCAACTGCCTGAGCGAAGATCGCGCTGACCTCAGCGTTGTTAAGACCGGCCTCTTTCTCTTTAACGATAAGATTTGCGATCTCGGCTGCGATAGCAAGGATAGCGTCGGTCTTCTCCTTGGCTGCCTTGGAGTCGTTGTAAGCACTGATCAGTGCTTCAAGCTCTGCGGAGCAAGTCGAATAAGCATCCTTTGCATCATCAAGCTTTGCGATCTCTGCATCAAGCTTTCTTCTCTGCTCGTTACGCTTATTAAGCTTGTTGTTATGCTCGTTGATCTCAGAGGTGGTGCAGTTGACCTTCCAAGCATCGGTGGTATCACCGGTGGGATTATAGAGCGCCTTGACGATCTGATAATCGGCGTCGGCAACGTCGAAGTTCGACTGTGCCTTTGCAATGCTGTCTATGATCTTGGTGATCTCGGCAGCCTTGCCGCTTCCTGCCAGAGCTTCAAACTCTGCCTTCTTTGCCGCAAGTATCGCATCTACGGCACTGCCGGCGATAGCGACCTGCTCGGTCTCGGAAATGAGAGCCTCTGCAGCAACCTTCTGGGTCTCGAGAGCTTCGATAGCAGCAAGAGCTGCGTTATAGGTTTCGAGCTCGGTTGCGAGGGCCGCGATTCCTTCCTTATAGATCTTGTTTGCAACTGCTGCATCAAAATACAGCTTATTAAGAGTATTGTTGATAGCAGTATCAACCGTGGGAGCGATGTCCGCGCATCTTTCGAAGACACGGTCTGCTCTCGTCTTGGTGGTCTCGTCAATGGCGTTTACCAGAGCGATCGCGGCGTTGTAATCGTCGGTCGCCTGTGCAAGAGCCTTATACGAGACGAAGCTTTCATCAAGAGTATTGTAAAGCTCGGCAACCGTCTTAAGTGCCAGACAACGGTTTGCATCGTTGATCAGCTTGACTGCATCCTTGAGCTCGTCTCTCGAATGCTGGAGGTAGATCGCCTCGTACTCGGTGCTCAGAGCATTGATCTTGGCAACGAGAGCCTCATAAGTGATCGAGGGGTCTGCCTCAACCGCAGCAACTCCGCTCATAACGATAGCCCAAACTGCATTTGCAGCTTCCTTGGTTGCTTCGTTGAGTGCGTTATAGCTGTTGTTGTTAGCCTTTACGGTAGTAGTAAGAGAGGTTACCTTGCTTGCAAAATCATTGCTTTCGATAGCGCTGTAAAGAGCAAGCAGAGTCTGGTTCTTTTCAAGATCGGGAATAGTCTTGGAGGCGGCGTTCTTAACGGCGGTGGTAAGCGCCTTACCAGATGCGTCCTTGAACTCGCTGCTCGTGACTATTGCCGAAAGCTTCTTGTAAAGATCGGTAATATTGGTGTCGTATGCGGCGTATACCTTACCCTTGTTTCCGGTGAAGCTATCCTTGACACCGGTAGCAACACTGATCTGGTACTTGATATTCTCAAGATTGGTGTACAGGTTTACTGCATTGTTTACGTTTTCCTGAGAGATTCCCAAAGTGTCGACTGCCTTCTTGAGCAGAGTCTCAAGGTTGACCTTGCTGTTGACAGCACCGTCAAACTTAGTGTTGATGCTGCTCATAGCATCGGTATAGGCATTCTTTGCGGCGGAAATTGCCTCGGCGGCGCTTCCTGCCTCAAGAGTAGACTTGACGGTCTTAACGACAGCGTCTGCAATAGCGGTAAGTCCCTTGTTGTCGACAGCCTTCATAGCGGTCTCAACGTCGGAGATAAGTGCGGAGATCTCGGCGGCGATAGCTGCCTTCTCCTCGGTTGCGCTGAAGTGGCTCTTACCGTAGCTATCCTTAGCAATAATAGCGCTCTTGGCGGCGATGTTGTCGATCGCGACTACGATAAGTGTCTTCTGAAGCTCAAGTGCGGTTACCTTCTCCGCATCAGTGAGAGCGGCGATCAGCTTATCCGACTCGAACGAAGCCTTTGCGGTGATAATATCGGATACGAGCACCTCAACTGCATCAACTGCTGCGTTGTAAGCCTCTCCGTTAAAGGTATCGAGCTTGGCTGCCTCTACGGCATCCTCTGCAAGATTTACGGCTCTGAGTATCTCAACGCAGGCCTGAACGTTCTCTGCATCAAGTCTACCGACCTGCTTAGTAAGAGTCTTTGCCTGCTCGCCGGCGTTCTTCAGCGCCTGCTCGATCTTTTCAACGCTCTCGGTAGGAGTATGACGGAGGGCAAGAGCGTCCTTCAAGCTCTGCTTGATAGCCTCGATGGTATCAGCGGCGAGCTTCAGATCCTCTGCCTTCTGGACAGTCTCCTTATCCTCGTTTGCCTCAAACTCATCGGGAACACGGTCTCCAACGAGGAAGTCGTGGTCGATGATGAGCTTGGTCTGAAGGTCACAGAGCAGGTTGTTCAGCTCAACGTACATCTCAACGACGTCGTCCTTCCAGATCTCATATCTGACCGAGAAGTACTTACTGAGGTCGGTGTATTCCTTCAGCTTCTGAGTGTTCTGATACGACAGAGTGAAGTACAGATTAGCACCGTTCTCGATGGCCTTAAGGAAGGCATACTCGATATCTCCCTCTTCGTTGATGGGAGTCCCAGCGAACTGTACGTATCCGTGCAGAACAACTCCGATGAACGGAACTGCATTGCTCGAGATGTTATAGCGGCTCGAGTTCAGCGGCATATTGACAATATGGTCAACGTACTTCCAAGAGTATGCGTTACCGCCGTCGGTCATCAGCTGAACCGACTGTTCTCCGTCAGCGACGAGCTGGCTGAGCTGGCTGAGAGCCTCGATAGTATACTTCTTGGAGTCCTCACGGTTGAGCGGATCTTCCTCATCGAAATCCGAGTTCAGATCCGATCCCAGCGTTGATACCGAGATTCCCGTGGGATTATACTTGATGTAGTTTGCCGCAAGCTTGGTGACAAGTCTCTCAAAGCAAGCGGGAGTGATAGCAAGACCGAAATAACCCTGATAGGTCTGGGTGGTCGCGCTGTAGATACGGCGACCGGTATAACGGTTGTCTATCGTCTTAACGGCATCGTATCTGAGGGTGACGCCGTCAAAAATCTCTTCTCTGTTGATATAAACGAAGTCGAAATCCGGGAAGAGGTCGAAGCCCTCCTCCTTAGAGTAATCAACCAGATCCTGGAAGCCCTGGGCTCCGCCGACGGCAGCCTCCCAGTTGAGGTTATACGGAACGGTGGAGTTCATACCGCCGTTTGCATAACCGGTGAGCTTGAAGTTAAGGTTCGAGAAATTCTTAGAGGACTCCTCGGTGGTTCCGACCTTATCCTCACCTGCAACGATCTCTGCCATCGAGGACTCGATAGCTGCAGAAAGCTCGGTATACATCGTCTTGATATCCTCAAACGAGGTCAGAGGAGTCATGACGTCGACCGGGATCGAGAGGATCTTTTCGGTGCTCCAAAGAGCTCCGAAGGTCTGAATGTAAAGCGGGATATCGTCGTCAACGTCGTCTGCGGTGAGACGGTTGAGAACGCCGTTTGCCTCGAGGTAATCGCGGTATGCGACCGCCATTCCCATCCAAGAGGCCTCGTAATAGCTCGAAAGCTTGTTCTCGGCGGCGAGAGTATCGTCAGAGAGCATTACGTATCTGACCTTATAGCTGCCGACGTACTTTCTGTTCGAGGAGACCGTCATCTTGGTATTCGTACCGACCGAAAGGGCATCTGCCATGTTGTAGGTGTCCTTGGGACGCGGATAGAATATCATACGAACGGTATTATAGATACTGGTTGCACCCATATGAGTGGTAGACAGCTCGGCGAGAGCATCTCCCTCCTCAATGATGGCAAGGAATCCGTGGTTTTCCTTGACGGTTTCATTCTTGGTTCCGTACTGAGCGGGAATCAGAAGGTTCCCGTTGTTATCGTAAACGGCCTTGCTTATGACGTTATCATAATCGGTGACCGTCTTCTCGCCTTCCCACTTCTCAACGATACCGAAGGCAGGATATCTGATAGTCTCCTGATAAGTACCGGTGATCTCGTGGTAAGCATAGTCCTGACCGTAGACCTTACCGTTTATGGTCTTATTTGCTCCGGTATTGAGCTGCTGGAAATCAAACAGCGCACCCGAGCCGTCGGGGAAGAAGGTATATCCGTCTCCGCCGTCCTCAAAGTCACCGTCGTTAGCACCGGCGCCCATGTAAGGAAGCATCTCGATGCTGGTGAGCTGGTAGAGAGACTGGTCAAAGCGGATACCGTTTGCCGGAAGTCTGACGCTCATTCCGTTCTCGTCAAGAGTGTACTCAAGAGCCATCTTGAAGAGAGGCGGAGCCTTTTCTACGCCGACGTAACCGGTCTCCTCGTGGTCGCGGTCAAGCTCCTCGTAGGTGTAGCTCGGAACGTAGTCCTTGATACGGCGCTCGACCTGCAGCTGCTCAACAGTGGAGGCAGTGGGGTCGAAGACGTATACCGGCATCTTCTTGGTTATCGGGAAGGACGCCATGATAGTGGCGGCTTCACGGTCGGACGATGCCTTATCAAGGTTCTTCTCACTGTACATAACAGCGACCTTTTTGACCTCGAAGGCGTCGTACTTGATGCTGAGCTCTCCCGACATATTGAAGTTGGGATTATGCATCATAACGAGTTCATAATGCTTATACTTCTTACCGATCTCACCCAAGGGCCAATCCTTTATGTTGCTGAGAACGGTCTTACCGTTTTCGTCCTTAACAGTACCGTCAGAAACGATTACGTTAGGCTCTTCGTTGAAGAGCTCGCGCATAGGCTTGAGGATCTTGCTCTCAAATCTGGTCTTGCTGATCATCTTCGGAACAAGCATTCTCGTCTGCTCACGACCTATCGAATACTCGACACGGATACCGTTCTTGATGTGCTCAACGCTGATCTGTCCGCGAGCGGCAGCCTCAACGCAGCTGTACATGACCTTATCGGTATCGCTGTCAACGTAGTTAACGATGAGCTGCGAAAGGAGCTGCTTTTTAACGGCAAGAGTTGTGGTCTTTTTGTTATTGCCGTTTTCGTAGCTTGCGGTCTGAGTGTTCCAGGGGTTCGAGAAGAGGATCTCTCCGGTCGAGACCTTGACGGTTGCGACCTCACCCGTGACCTCGTCGACCCAAAGCTGGTAGCCGTTGCTCTCCCACATCATAGACATGCTTGCCAGCTTCTCCTGCGGGGTGTTGTAGACTACCTGTTTGTCCTTGTTATCAGAGTTGTTGACCGTGCTGGTCTCACCCAGATAAATGTTTATCGTATCGTCCCAGTCGACGTCGTAATAAAGGTCGTCCTTGTTGGTTACGAGGTCGTCTGCATCGTATCTCTTGTTTTCGTCGTCCTTATAAGGAAGCAACGGAATGGATGCTGACGCGGCAACGGTCAGCGATCCCAGCGCCATAAGCACAGCCAAGAGAGCCGATATTATTTTTGTAAATCTTTTCATAATTCTGTCTCCATTCTGTACTATCAGCGGTAGTTGATCTCGGTTACTATGTTAATAATGAAGTTTACTATCTTGGTGATAAGCGTCGAGAAGAGTATTCCGACGAACATGATTACGACCATACCCAAGATCGTTCCGAAGACCGTCAAAACGTTCTTACCCATCGAATAGTCGTGAGTTACCATCATTCCGAAGAAGATGAGCATTCCCACCCACATAAAGCCGATGGTGGTGATCAGGTTGAGCATTCCGACCTCCGAGGGGACCACGAAGTTCGAAGCTATGGTCGTGGGAATGACCGTCAGGATCATGGGAAGCATCGAGTAACCCATCGCAATAACGATGTCCTTGAAGCTACCTTCTCCATCAAACAGAGTCGTAAGACACCAGTTTGCAACTGCCCACAGGAATACCGGTACGAGAACGCTGAGCGCAACGACCAAAATATTCGTGTAGACCGGCTGCTGGTTTACAGAGTATCCGGAACCGACTGCCTGATAGAAGAACGCCAAAACAGTCAAAACAATGTAAACTATCGCGGCACGAAGCGATCCTCGCTTTTCGTGCTTAAGATCCCAGAATCCGTCGAACGGATGGAATATAACGTAGAAGCCGTAAAGCAGCTCTTCCTTGAAGTTTCGCTTACCTCCGGCAACCGCCGCGCGGGTGTTGACCTTGTTGCAATACTTCATAAAATAGCTGCATCCAACGCAGATCGCAATGACTCCGATCGGTATCAGCAGTATCCACTGGCTGACCCATTCCTTACGAAGCTCCTTATAGGAGTTCTCGTAATTTTCGGTGTCGTAAGCTGCCTTGAAGTACTCGATCGACTCCTCGTACTGTCCGTTTCTGTACATCGCCTGTCCAATACCGACGTACGCGGCGTCGTAGTTCGAGTTTCTCTGCAGGATCTTGCGCCAGTCCTCAACTGCGACGTCATACTGACGTTCATTCTGATTCTTGAGCGCGTTGATGAGTATATCACCGTACTCGGTGGGACGGTATACCGTGAAGGATCCCTTTACGGTATCAAGCAGCAGCATCTTGTCACCCTGGTATACCACGGCGCCAAGTCCGCCCTGCGAGATGTTTCCGAGCTGCTGTCCGATACTACCGAAGATAAACAGAAGGTTTCCGTCGTAATCGTAGGTATATACCTTCGAACGTTTGCTGTCGATGATCGACCAGATCTTCTCGGGTCCGACGGCAACGTCAACTACTCTCGAAACACCGACGGGGACGTTCTCGTCGTTCGACATAGTGACGACTGCGACCTCACCGGCAGGCGGCCAGAAGCCGTTTCTTCTCATTATCTCCTCACCGGCAGCATTCAGCATCTTAACAGGATGGTAATCTCCCTTGGTGGAGCGTCCCTGCATTGCGCTCATCTGCTGACTGGGGTCGAGGGTATCCGTTGTAACGTAGATAAATCCCTCTTCGGTAATTGCGATGTTGTTGAACTCGGTGGAAAGGACCTGCTCCGAGTTCTCTCTCTGCTCATCGGTCTGGAAGCGTCTCCAGATCTGATCCCAGACAGAAAGAGAGGTCTTCTGTGCACCGATAAATCCGATGAAGTCACCGTCACGGGTCATGACGATGATACCCTGATAGGTGGTCGAGGAGACGACGTAAAGTCTGTCAAACTCATCGACTGCTATCGCGACCGGGCAGTAAACTGCGTTCTCTTCAAACAGCTCGGACTCGGGCTGCTTGATTATGCCCTTGAACTCGTAATTGAAACGGTTAAAGGTAACTATACGGTTGTTGTCGGTATCACAGACGAATATGGTATCGTCGGTGATGAAAACGCCCTGCGGGCTGACAAGCTTATCGGGGTTACCCTGATCGTTTATGAATTCAGAGATGATATGCTTGACCTTGTAATGCTTATCGAGAATGATGATTCGGCTGGCAACGCCCTCTGCCTTATCGGCGATATAGATGTTGCCGCTGTCATCGACCTCGAGATCAGCAGGAGTCTTGATCGGCTGATAAGCGCTGTCCGTTCCTCCGTTAAGTCCCATAAACGCCGAGTCTATCGACGATTCCGGAACGTAGGCATCGGGAGAATGCAGTGCATATCCGTCGAGCGAGTAGGTGTAGGTCTGGTAGGACTTTGCGCTGACCGGAATTGCGAAGACGGCGGCCAGCACGAAGATAACTGCCAGTATTGCACTTATTCTTTTCATTTGCTTTCCTCCTTAATCCTTCATTCCGCTCGAGCCCATCGTCTCTATAATGTTCGACTGGGTTATAACGAAGACCATGATCGGGACCATCATCATGATAACGGTTGCCGCAGCACCCGCACCGGCACGCTTGATACCTCCAGCAACGATCTGCTGAATAGCATAGTTGAAGGATTTGAGCTGCTCCGACTGAATGTAGATCGAAGATCCGGCGTTCCAGAGCCCCTGGAACGAATAGATGATGAGAGTCAGCCATGCCGATTTAACCATCGGCATCGCTATAGTCCAGAATATCTTGAATT
>JAZKZA010000107.1:0-5461 GCA_045612445.1 Eubacteriales bacterium
GTGTTTCTCAAGCAGTTTTCGATATATCGCTGATACGAGAAATGGAACAGCTCGACGTTGTTGCAGAAGATAACGAAGGTCGGGGGCGCGATACCGATCTGGGTCATATAGTAGATCTTCAGTCTCTTGCCCTTGTCGGACGGCGGCTGAGTACGTGTCATGGCGTCGTTGAGAACGTCGTTGAGCATACCGGTCGTGATACGGGTGACCGACTGACCGTAAACGTAGTTTATCTGCTCAAAAAGATTGGTTACTCTCTGACCTGTCTTTGCCGAGACGAAGATTATCGGCGCGTAGGGCATATACGCCAGAGCAACGCGGATACGGTCGGTGAACGCCTTGACGGTGCTGTTGTCCTTTTCGATGGTATCCCACTTGTTGACAACGATGATGGAGGGCTTTCCCGCCTCGTGAGCGATACCGGCGATACGCTCGTCCTGTTCGGTTATACCCGTTCCGGCGTCTATCATAATAAGGCAAACGTCGGCACGCTCAACGGCGGTGTGGGCGCGAAGGACCGAATACTTTTCTATGGCGTCGTTGATCTTGGACTGACGTCTGATGCCCGCCGTGTCTATAAAGGTATACTTACCGTGCGCGTTTTCAAATCTCGTGTCTATGGCGTCACGTGTGGTTCCCGCCATATCCGAAACTATCAGACGGTCCTCGCCGAGGATACGGTTGATTATCGAGGATTTACCGGCATTGGGCTTTCCAATAACGGCGACCTTGATGGTGTCGTCCTCAGCTTCGTTTTCGGACTTCTCCGGAAGAAGCCGAACGACCTCGTCGAGCAGGTCTCCCGATCCGCTTCCGTGGAGCGAGGAGACGGCTATCGGGTCGATATCGAATCCAAGCTCGTAGAACTCGTAAAACTCAAACGGAGCTTTTCCGATGCGGTCACACTTGTTTACGCAAACGACGACCGGCTTGCCAGAGCGCTTGAGCATTACGGCGATCTCGCGATCGTCCGCAACAAGACCGGCACGAACGTCGGTCATAAAAACGATGACGTCTGCCGTTTCAATGGCGATCTCCGCTTGAACGCGCATCTTTTCAAGGATCATACTGTCGGTCTTGGGTTCGATTCCGCCCGTGTCTATCAGCACGAAGGAGCGACCGTTCCATTCGCAGTCGGCATATATACGGTCACGGGTGACACCCGGGGTGTCTTCAACTATCGAGCGACGCTCGCCGATGAGCTTGTTAAAAAGAGTGCTTTTGCCGACGTTCGGACGTCCGACTATTGCAACTATAGGTTTTGACATATTTATTCACTGTCCTTTCTACGCGAGCAGACAACGCAGGAAATCCGCGCCGTCCTCGCCTGAGGGTATTATCGTTACGTTGAGTCTTTGCGAAAGCTCTCCAAGGGTCATGTCGTCAAGGAAAACTCCGTCTCGCAAGCAGTTCGCGGGGATCAGAAGCTTGTCGCCAAGCTCGCGATCGGCAAGCTGGGCAGCGAGATCCTGTCCTGTAAGAAGACCCGAAACGGTGACACTTTCACCGTAAAAGTTGTTGATTATCTTATATACCGTTACCGAAAGCCCATCGACGTCAAGTGAGTCGGTCAGACTCTTGAGCGTTTCATACGCGGCAACGCCGGTGGCGACCGAAACTCGACGCGGTGCGGTAGAGGGCTCGGCGAACTCCAGCTCGTCGTTGAAATCGTTTTCAAACGAACGAAGCATACCAACTCCGTTTTCAAGCTGCGCGTATTCCTCGTAATATTCCGAGTCGGGCAGGGGACGGCAGGCGGTGAGATAGAACTCGTCCGAGCAGAAAAAGATTCGACTGCCGTGCTTTTCGATGCACCTTTCTCCCACGGCGTTGACCCGGTCGATAACTGCGGCAGCCTCATCCTGCGTGAAGGGTGAGAGAGGATAAAGCCCGTCTCGATGCTTGGTGAGCCCCGCGGGGACGACCGAAACGCTCGTCAGAGACGGGATGTATTTCTGCAGATCACTCATCGTGCGATCGAGAGCGTCACCGTCGTTCAGTCCTCGGCAGAGAACTATCTGCGCGTGAAGCTCAAGACCCGATTCGGCAATGCGGTCGAGATAGGACAGCACCTCACCTGCGCGGCGGTTCTTCATCATCTTGACGCGAAGCTCGGGGTCGGTGGTGTGGACCGACACGCGGACCGGCGAAAAGCGCATCTTTATGATGCGGTCAACGTCGGCGTCCGAAAGGTTGGTCAGCGTGATATAATTGCCGTGAAGGAAGGAGAGACGGGAGTCGTCGTCCTTGAAATAGATGGTCTCGCGCATTCCCTTTGGGTTTTGGTCGATGAAGCAAAAGACGCAACCGTTTTTGCAGGAACGCTTTTTATCCATCAGCGGCGTCTCAAACTCAAGACCGATGTCGTCGTAGACGCCCTTTTTGATGACGACCTCAAATTCTTCTCCGCCACGGGACAGTGAGAGCGTTATTTTCCGTTCGGTGAGATAAAAACGATAGTCAAGCACGTCGTTTATCTCGTTTTTGTTTATGGCAAGGAGCAGGTCTCCGGCTAAAATTCCTGCCGATTCGGCAAAAGACCCACGCTCGACCGAGCTTGTCAGTACCGTTTTTATCGCCTCCTAAAATATGATATCCTATGAATATATTATTATAACATATATTTACCCTCATGTCAAACCCGAGAGGGCGGGATTGTACGGATTTTTTTCGCAAAAAAGAGAAAAATATAAAAATTACTTGATTTATTGATGCAACTATTGAAAAAAAAACGATTATGTTATATAATTACTGTTATAAGAAATTTGCGGAGAGACTGATGAAAGATCTTTTGAAGTATCTTAAAAAATATACGGGAGAGGCGATAGTCGCGCCCCTCTTTAAGCTGTTTGAAGCACTGCTGGAGCTGGCAGTGCCGATCGTCGTTGCGGGTATAATAGACCGAGGCATTGGCGGCAAGGACAACGCTTACATAGTTAGTATGTGTCTTTTGCTTTTGTTGATGGGAGGGGTCGGTCTTGCTTTTTCGCTGACGGCGCAGTATTTTTCCGCCAAGGCGGCCTGTGGCGTTTCGGCGGATATACGTTCGGCTCTTTTCGGTAAGATACAGAGCTTGAGCTATTCTCAGCTCGATAAAAAGGGAAGCGCGACACTTATAACGCGCATGACCGGAGACGTAAACCAGGTGCAGACCGGAGTTAACTTGACTCTTCGCTTGTTGCTCCGCTCTCCTTTCGTTGCCTTTGGAGCGATGGTGTTTGCCTTTATAGTCGGCAAAAACGCTCCCGCCGCGACCGTAACCTTTGTCGTTGTCATACCCGTGCTTCTTGCCGTTATCTTCATTATCCTTTTGGCGGGAATACCGATCTACGGTCAGGCGCAGGGTAAGCTGGACGGTGTCACGGGGAAGCTCCGCTCAAACCTTGACGGCGCAAGAGTTATTCGCGCCTTCAGGCTTGAGGAGCGTGAGAGTGAGGAGTTTTCGCGTCGAGCCCTTTTGCAAAAGCGGTTTCAGCTTATAGCTGGACGTATTTCGGGCCTTCTCAATCCCTTGACCTACGTTATAGTAAACCTTGCCATTATCGTTCTTTTGAAGAACGGCGCTGCTGAGGTCAACTCGGGCGCGATAACTCAGGGCGAGCTGGTCGCGCTTTACAACTATATGACCCAGATACTCGTTGAGCTGATAAAGATGGCAAACCTTATCATAACGGTGACTAAGGCGCTGGCGTGCGCCAAGCGTATATCCGCCGTTATGAGTGAGACGACCGATATGACGGTCGAGTTGGGTCACGAAGCAGACAACACACTCCCCTTTGTCAGCTTCAAGGGAGTCAGCTTTGCTTATTCGGGCGCTTCGGGAGAGGTCCTTTCGGGGGTCGATCTTGATGCCGAGCGAGGAGAGCTTGTCGGAATAATCGGAGGAACCGGATCGGGAAAGAGCTCGCTGGTCTCGCTCATACCGAGATTTTACGACGTAAAGACGGGAAGCGTTGTGATAGACGGAGCTGACGTTCGCTCGATCGAGCCGGACGAGCTTCGTGCTCGCATCGGCTTTGCCGCACAGCACGCCACACTGTTTTCGGGAACGATCCGAGAGAACATGAAGTGGGGCAAGCCCGACGCCGATGATGAAGAGATATACGCGGCGCTTAACGCCGCGCAGATAGGTGAGCTCGTCTCTCAAAAGGAAAACGGACTTGACTCGAGGATAGAGCAGGGGGGGAGAAACCTTTCGGGCGGTCAGCGTCAGCGTCTGAACGTTGCGCGTGCGCTTATCAGACGCCCCGAGATACTGATCCTTGACGACACCTCCTCGGCACTTGACCGAGTGACAGATGCCGCGCTCCGTCGAGCGGTTCGTGAGCTTGATTATTCGCCAACCGTCTTTATTGTGTCTCAAAGAGTTGAAAGCATCAAGGACTGCGATAAGATCGCCGTACTTGATAGCGGACGTATCGTCGGAGTCGGCTCTCACGACGAGCTTTATTCAAGCTGCGAGGTCTACCGTGAGATCTGCGATTCGCAGAAGGGAGGCTCGGCGATATGAAAAAGATCAAAAAGAGTACCCTTTCAAGAATACTTGCGCTGGTCAAAAAGCGCCGCTGGTGGTTGACCGGAACGCTTGCTTGTGCCGCACTGTACGTTACGGCTTCGATAATGATACCGGTGTTCGTCGGTGATGCGGTCGATCTCGCGCTGGGATATCAGAGCGTCGATTTCTCGGAAATTGCAGAAATACTCGTTAAGATAGCGGTGTTTACCGCGATAGCCGGTGTTGCGCAGTATCTTATGAATCTGTTCAACAACCGAATAACTTACGGAACGGTCACAGACCTGCGCCGTGCAGCATTTGAGAAGATACAAAAGCTACCGTTTTCGTATCTTGACAAGACTCCGACGGGAGACATTGTGAGCCGCGTCACGTCTGACGCCGAGCAGGTAGGAGACGGACTTCTGACAGGCTTTACCCAGCTCTTTACAGGAGCTGCGACCATCGCCGCAACGCTTGTTATGATGCTTATAAATTCTCCGCTGATCGCCTTAGCCGTCGTGCTGGTAACGCCGCTTTCGCTGGTCGCCGCGAGACTCGTTGCGAAAAAGACGTACGGCTTTTTCCGACGCCAGGCAACCTTGCGCGGCGAGCAGACCGCCTTTATCAACGAGATGATAAACGGTCAAAAAACCGTCCAGGCATTCTCTCGCCGAGAGATAACTCAAAGGGAGTTTGACGAAGGAAACGAGACCCTTCGCGCCGCCTCGCTCAAGGCTACCTTCTGGTCGTCGCTGACCAACCCCGTAACGAGATTCGTCAATAGCGTGGTGTATGCCGTGGTCGCCCTCGTCGGCGCGTTGACAGCGGTCGCAAATCCCGGCTTCACGGTCGGTATGCTGACACGTATGCTGTCTTATGCCAACCAGTACACCAAGCCCTTCAACGAGATATCGCGAGTCGTTACCGAGCTGCAGGGGGCGATAGCCGCCGCCGAGCGTATATTCG
>JAZKZA010000108.1:0-3416 GCA_045612445.1 Eubacteriales bacterium
CCCACAGAACGACATGGCTACGATCCGACTTCGAGACCGCCTGTCTCGGAAGCGCGATACTTGCCGCCGTTGGTGCGGGCGCGTTTGACAGTATAAAGACCGCCGCCGAGGCTCTGGTCGGTCCGGATAAGACCTACGCCCCCTGCGGTGACGACTACACCGAGGCGTATCGCAGATATTGCGAGCTTGACGACCTTTTGGTATAAAAACATCCGGTATGGTAGACGTAAGATTTAATTTTAAAGATAGGCAGCCGGTCAGACCGCTTCACGGCGTCAACCTCGGTCCTATGACCAAGGTGTTCACCTACGATGCAAGACCGCTTTATCTTGAGGCGGGGTTTCCGTATGCCAGACTTCACGACGTTGAGTACCCCTACGGATCGGGAGAGTTCGTTGATATACCCTGTATATTCAAGGATTTTTCGGCAGACGAGACCGATCCCGCAAGTTATAATTTCGGGCTTACAGACGCCTATATCGAAAAGTGCATCGAGGTTGGTGCCGAGCCCCTTTTCAGACTTGGCGTTTCCATTGAGCACGCGCCGGTAAAGCGTTATATCTACCCGCCTGCCGACTTTGCGAAATGGGCAAGGATCTGCGAACATATAATCGCCCACTACAACGAGGGCTGGGCGGACGGACACCACTGGAATATCCGCTATTGGGAGATATGGAACGAGCCCGAGTCAAACACTATGTGGCTCGGTACGCCGGAGCAGTTCTACGAGCTGTACGCCGTCACGGCGAGGTATCTCAAGAGCCGTTTCCCCGATATAAAGATCGGGGGAAGTGCGTTTACATGTGCGCATAACGACTTTATTGAGGGATTCGTTAAGTACGTGACCTCGCAGAGCGAGCCGATACCCTTTGATTTCTTCTCGTGGCATCTTTATTTCGTCAAGATGTCGACCTTCAAAAAGCAATATGCGCTGACCGTCGATCTGCTCAAGAGATACGGCTGCGAGGGGGTCGAGAACGTTTTTGACGAGTGGAACTATATGCGCGACTGGAAGGATCAGGCGGATAGCTACGTCAAGCTCAAGACCCACGTCGGTGGCGCGTTCTGCGCTGCAACGCTGGCGTATATGCAGAACGACACCGATATCGCGCTGGCGACCTATTACGAGGCGGACGTCGTTAAGGAGTGGTGCGGACTGTTCTGCGTTTCCGAAATGGGCATCGCGATGCAGAAGGCAAAGGTCGGAGCGCTCAAGCCCTTCTATCCTTTTAAGTATTTCAACGAGCTTTATAAGCTCGGTGAGGCAGTACGGGCGGAGTCGAGCAATGAAAACGTTTTTGCCACCGCTGCGGTGAAGGGGAGTGAGTTTGCCATTCTCGCCGCCAATTACCGTAACGAGGACACCGAGGTCACCTTTGACCTTTCGGAGTTCCCCGACACCGAGCTTGAGGTCAGGTATACCGACGCGAGCGTCACCGACCTGAAGCTCATGACCTTGAGCGCCGCGAGCGTCAAGCAGCTTACGCTTCAGATGAAGGACGATTCCTTTGTATATATCGGAAGTGCCAAGCTCTAAAACAAAAAGGAGAAATATCATGCTTAAAAGATCAGATATAAGAATAAGAGACCCGTTCATTCTCATTGACGACGGTAAGTACTATATGTACGGAACGACCGATTTCGGCGACGGTATCGCAGCTCAGCCGAAGTATTCGGCGTACGTTTCGAGCGACCTTGAGAACTTCGAAGGACCTTTTTGCATCTTTGACGGAGAAGCGACCGGGTTCTGGGCAACCAAGGACTATTGGGCGGCAGAGGTCTGGAAATATAACGGCAAGTATTATCTTTTCGGAAGCTTTAAGAGCGAGATCCACAGAAGAGCCTCGCAGATCCTTGCAGCAGATAATCCGCTCGGTCCGTTCAAGCCGATCTCGGATAAGTCCACCACCCCCGAGGAGTGGGAATGTCTGGACGGAACCTTTTACGTTGAGAACGGCAAGCCTTATATGGTGTTCTGCCACGAGTGGGTGCAGTGCGTTGACGGCGAGATGTGCGCCGTTGAGCTGAGCGAGGACCTGTCAACGACGGTCGGCGAGCCCGTTCTGCTCTTCCGCGCCGGAGATAACCCTGCTGTCACCGGCTTTAACAGCAGACGCTTCGGCGAAAATTGCAAGATAACGGACGGCCCCTTCCTCTTTAAGAAGAACGGAAAGCTCAATATGATATGGTCGAGCCATTCGAACGGTAAGTACGCCGTTCTTGAAGCATATGCCGATAGCCTTTTCTCCGAGTGGCATCACAAGCCCGGCAGATTTGAGTTTGACGGCGGACACGCCATGATCTTCAAGGCGCTTGACGGTAAGGAGTATATCTCGTTGCATAAGCCCAACAAGGTGGGCGAGGAAAGAGCTACCTTCATTGAATTTAACGATTGAGGTGCAATTTGCACAAAAAAACCGACTTTGATTTGTACAACAATCAAGCGCGATATACAAAAAATCGGTTGACAAGGCAATTCTTTTATGATATAATACTCATACGGTAAATTGAGGAAGTTTATTTCCCGCAAGTTTGAGTTAATAGAGCAGAATGCTTTGTTATAAATTACATTAAAAAGGAGAAAAACTATGAAGAAATTTGCAGCAATTCTTGCAGCGATCATGATCCTTGCAATGCTGTGCGGAACTATCGTTCCCGTTGCGGCAACCGAAGAGACTCCCGAGGACGAGACTGTCGAGTTCGACACCAGCCTGTACGATGCAGCCGCAGAGGGCGAACTGCTCTACAAGCTCAACTTCGCAGGCGACGACATCTGGCAGCCTGCTAACTACGTCAGAACCTCTACCGTCACACCCGATGCTGATGACCCCACCAAGTGTGTCTACAGCGGAAACGATGAGGCCAGAGTTCACTGGGGCGCTCCTATCGTTGGACTCCCGCTTTCGGGACCGACCGGCGACGGAAGCGATGACTACTATGCTTATACCATCGAGTTCAAGACCTCCCGCGATCACAAGAACGAGGAAGGCAACTGCATCGACTCTATGTTCGGTATCTATTTTGACGATTGCTCGAGCTCGGGCCACGGCGTATACGGTTATACCTATAACTTCAGCCTTATGAACGGAACCGAGCGTCTTATGGGCAAGTACACCTTCCTTGACGAGGGATTTGACCCCCAGGGTATTAACTATAGAGCCGAGGGCGCAGATCTGACCCAGGCTTCGGTTCAGGAGTATGCTATGGAGATCAATGCATACGACGAGACCTATAAGCTTTTCATGAAGGATTCGACCGGCGCATGGGTCTGCATTCAGGCAAGTGAGATCGGTGACGTTATGTCCTTCAACGGAACTTACCTCTTCCCCACTCTGTATGCTTATGATCCTACCGGCGAGAAGCCGATCACCGTTGAGTACGTCAATATCTACAAGGGTATGATCCTCTCCGGAGAC
>JAZKZA010000109.1:0-3980 GCA_045612445.1 Eubacteriales bacterium
ATCTCCTGAACTATTCTCATCTGCTTTTCGACGACCGAATCGGCGACCTCAAGGGTCTGCTTATTGATCCTCGATTTCTTTTCTCTGTCCGCCTCTTCCTCGGTTATATCTCTCATAATACCGATCAGCATATGAGAATCGGGGTCGTAAACGACGGTCTGCTCAACGTACTTATTGTATTCGGCGAGATAGGTCCTCTGATCGCGAACGATCCTACCGCTATTCTTGACTCTTATGAACACCGAGGGGTCGAGTATACGAACCACCGGCTCTCCCAGCACGTCGGACGCCGCACGAATGTTCATTATCTTGCGAGCCGCCGTGTTTATCTGCTGGACCTCAAGGTTCTCGTTGAGAACGATAAGTCCGTTGGGCATATTTTTAACTATGGTATCCGAGAAGCTCTCCGCCTTGTCCTTCAAGAAGGGCAGGCACATCGAGATCTCCGACTTTCCGTGAATTATTGCGATAGCCTTCTCACGGCAGGAATTGTATCCGCACGTTCCGCAGTTCAGCTCGTCCGACGGCTTGGTCTTACCCATCTGACGCAGGACAGACAGTATCTCGTGCTCAGCCGGGTTGGCATACTTCGGCTCGATCATGATGAAATGCTTCTTCAGCTCGCTCGGATCGGGCTGGTCGACCTCAAAGTCTCGCTCACCGGCGTAGGCGGCGATCGCCATATAGTCCTTGACCGGCGAGGCACTATGGTACTTTTCCATGACCGGTCCGCCAATGCAGCTTCCAACGCAGGCAGACATCTCGATAAAGCACTTGTGTATCTTTCCGCTCTCGATATCCTTGAGAGCTGCAATACAGTTCTCAACTCCGTCAAGGGCGAGATAGGTATATCCCGGCATATTCTGTGCCATGGTCTTGAGAACGCCTCCCGTGGTCGGGAAGAAGCGTGCGCGGCTCTCGGGAGTCTCGTCGACCGATCTCTCCAGCTCAACGCCCTCTGCCTTTAGCCAGTTGGTCAGCTCTTCGAAGGTGAGAACGTCGTCGACCAAGCCCTCGTAGTGCTCTGCCTCGTCCTTCTTAGCGACACAGGGCCCGATGAACACGGTCTTGGCGTTCGGTATCCTCTTCTTTATGTCGGCACAGTGAGCCTGCATGGGAGACATAACGTCGGCAAGATAGCCCAGCGCCGCGGGGAAATATTTCTGAATGAGAAGGTTGATCGAGTGACAGCAGGACGAGATGACTATATCTCTTTCTTCCTCAGCAAGTATCCTCTCGTATTCGGTCTTGACGACGGTCGCACCGAGGGCGGTCTCCTCAACGTCGTAGAATCCGAGCTTTTTGAGGGCCTTTCTCATCGACTCGATGCCAACACCCTCATAGTTTGCAATAAACGAGGGAGCCAAGCTGACAACGACGGGATCTCCGCTCTGAAGCAGAACTCTCGCCTTCTCCGTTCCGTCAACTATCTCCTTTGCGTTCTGCGGACAAACGACGAAGCAATGTCCGCAAAGTATGCACTCGTTTCCTATGATATGCGCCTGATTTCCCGAAAAGCGGATAGCCTTTACGGGACAGTGGCGAATACATTTATAGCAGTTTTTGCAGTTTGATTTTTTCAAAGTCAAGCAATTAGGCATATTTATTATTTCCTTTCGCTTTCGATCGCGTCGAGGATCTTCTCCTTAAAAAAGTCTCTGAAGTTATCTCTCGTAACACCGACGTGGATCTCGTCGTCGACCGTAACGGTCACTCCGACGCGATTACACTTTCCGGTACAAAAGCAACCCGAAAGCACGATATCGTCCTCTATATGATGCTCCTCTATTGCGCGCTCAAAAAGCTCAACGATCTCTTGCGAGCCCTTGAGATGGCAGGACGAGCCGACACAGACCTGTACGAACAGCATACTTCTCAGATCTTAGCCAGAACTTCGTTTGCGAAGAACTCCTCGACCGTTTCGGGAGTTACCGAATAGAAGGTGTCGTTTACCGTTACGCAAACGCCCTGCTGACAGTTTCCTATACAAAACGTTCCGCCAAGCTCGACCTTGTCGCCAACGCCCTTCTCCGAAATAAGCTGCTGCAGCTGCTCAACGACACGGCGAGAGCCCTTGAGATGGCAGGAGCTTCCGATGCATATGGTGATCTTGATCATGATGTTTTTACCTCACGTTGTTATTATTTATCTGTTTGTTTTTTCTCATTTGTAGTCGGCGGATTCGATCCAGCGCATAAGCTGCTCTTTTTCCTCGGCCTTGCCGTTCAGCAGCTGAACTGCCGAAACAAGGGGCAACCATTTCTTGACGTACTGCCGGTCGGTATCACTGAGCTCACAGAATATCTTCAGATAAAGCTCCGCGCCCTCAACGTCTCCCCTCAAAAGGAATAACAGATAGCTTCTTGCAACGTCTGCCGAGGCGTTGCCCTGAGTTGCGTGGGACCAGTCGATAATATACGGACGTCCGTCGTCGGTAATTATGACGTTTGAGGGAGTAAAATCTCCGTGGCAGACCTTGTTGTGCCTTGGCATAGCCTCTATACGGGTGTGAAGATCGTATCGAGTGGTGGCGTCAAGCTCGGTGGCGGCGATCTTGAGGCTCATCTTGTCCTTGAGCTTACTGAGAAGCGGCGAGGACTTTGAATTTATCTGCATCTGGAGCTTAACGAAAAGGGTTATGTACTCCTCTTTCTTTTCGGGGTTCTCAGCCATAAGGCGCGAGAGGGTCTTGCCCGAGATAAACTCCGAAACGATCGCCCATTTACCGTCTATCACAGTAACTCCGACGATCTTCGGTATATTAAGTCCGGTCTCCTCGATCCTCGCTTGGTTGAGTGCCTCGTTCAGCACCTCCGCCTTGGAATATTCCTCGTTGAAGACCTTGATACACTTGTCTCCGTCACGATATACCGTCTTATTATTTCGAAGTGCAATAACTCTGTCGAGTCTCATTTTTTTCGTCCTCCTTGTATTGTCCTGTCAAGGAAAGCACCGTTCGTGCCGTTTTATGCACATATTTATTATATTATATCACAAGCAGTGCAACAAATCAATAAGTTTACGCGATTTACATCAAAAAACGGCGCTTTTTTCAAAGTGTCGTTTACCGTCCGTGAGATTCTCGCGCCCGGCGATGACCGCGCCTAAAAAGCGCGATCGGTTGGTATATTCAAGCGCTCGTACGGGCAAAAATATAAGAGTGCCGTTCTATATTTCTCCCCTTTTCAATGAGATCTCGCAAAAAAAGATCGCCTCGGAGACGGGTCTCCGAGGCGACGGTGTTATTTCTTTCTCAAATGCTCCTTGCGGCTGCTTTCGGCAAGGATAGCCTTTGCGCTTTCTCGTGCGCTGACCTTGCCCTCGGGACGGATCTCTCCCGCCTTCTGGAGTGAGATCTTGGTGAAAAGCGGTCCAAACAACTCGTAGATAAGAACGGCGAAAAGAGTTATGTTTAAAACGATCACACCGTCAGCACCGAGCACGCTTGACTTGCCTGCCATACCAAGAGCAACTCCTGCCTGAGGCAGAAGGGTTATTCCAAGATAATTGACAATGTTCTTCTCACAATGAACAGCCTTGGCGCTTCCCCAAGCTCCGAAATATTTGCCGGCCGAGCGAGAGACTATGTAGATGAGTCCGATAACGACTATCGCAGGGTCGGTGAATACCGAAAGCTTAAGCTCAGCACCGCTGAGAACGAAGAAGAGGATCAAAAGAGGCGCCGCCCAGCGGTCAACTCTTTCCATAAGCTCCTCCGAAAGGTTACAAACGTTGCAAAATACCGTGCCGAGCATCATGCAGCTGAGCAGAGGCGAGAAGGCAACGTGGATACCGGCTATCGGGAAGCTTATCATAGAGATCGCAACGGTGATGAAGATAAAGGCAACAGACACCGAAAGTCTCTTTGATCTCGAATGGAAGAATCTCTCGAAGAAATTGAAGAGAAATCCCATGGCCGCACCGAGAGCGATCGACAGAACGACCTCGAGCAGGGGCTCTACGACGATCGACAGTATGCT
>JAZKZA010000110.1:0-3531 GCA_045612445.1 Eubacteriales bacterium
TAAAAAACACCTTTCGGCGCATACTAAAGGCATCAAAGCCATTTGAGGTAAAATATGCAAAAGCTAACTCACATATACGAGCAAAACGTTGAGCTGATGGATCGGATTTTACGCGTTGAGGAAAATTTTGACATACTGAAAAAGGTGCTGACCATAGGTCAGGACGAGCTGACCCTTTATTATATAGACGGTTTTATCAAGGACGGGCTGATGGAGAAGTTGATGATCTATTTTCTGTCGCTCAAGAGCACCAAGGGCTCGGCGGACGAGTTTTTGACCTCGCACGCCGCTTACGTTGAGACCGAGGTGACCGACGACGTGAGTCTTATGGTAAAGATGACCCTTTCGGGCGCGGCTCTTATGCTGGGGTCAAGCTTTGGCGACCGAGCCATAATTCTCGACGCGCGCGAGTATCCCGCCCGTGAGACCGCCGAGCCCGAGAACGACCGAGTTATGCGCGGTCCTCACGACGGCTTCGTTGAAACGCTTATCTTTAACACGGCGCTGGTGCGTCGCAGGATACGAGATCCGCGCCTGACTATGCACTGTACGTCGGTCGGTAAAAGGTCGAAGACCGACGTAGTCATCAGCTACATCGAGGGGAGAGCAGACCCCAAGCTGGTCGAGCAGATCAAGCGGAGACTTTCCGAGATAGACACCGACTCGCTGACGATGGGGGCGGAATCGCTCAAGGAGTGTCTGGTCAAGAGCCGTTGGTACAACCCCTTTCCGAAGGTGCGAATGACCGAGCGTCCCGACACGGCGTCGGCACACCTATATGAGGGCAGCGTGCTGCTGCTCTGCGACAACTCGCCGCAGGTCATGGTGTTGCCGACGACGGCGTTCGATTTCTTGCAGGAGACGAACGACTTTTATTTCCCACCGCTGACGGGAACGTACATTCGTTTCGTGCGGCAGGCGGTCTTCTGGCTAACGTTGTTTCTGACCCCCGTTTGGTATCTTTTGACCAAAAACCCCGAGCTCGTGCCGGGCTGGCTGGAGTTTATTATTCCCGACGAAACGGGAAAGATACCTATAATCGCCCAGCTGCTTTTGGTCGAGTTCATCATCGACGGACTGCGAATGGCGTCGATGAACACCCCCGATATGCTTGCAAACTCGCTATCGGTGGTGGGCGCGCTGATACTCGGGGACTTTGCCGTCAGTATCGGTTGGCTGATCCCCGAGGTCATACTGTATATGGCGTTCGTGGCGATCGCGAACTTCACGCAGGGGTCGTACGAGCTGGGGTATGCGCTCAAGTTTTTGAGGATAGGTCTGCTCGTTCTGATACTCGCCTTTAACCTTTGGGGCTTTGCGATAGGTGTCGTTGGCGTCATATTACTGCTGGTGACGAACAACACCGTCACGTCGGGTCACAGCTATCTTTATCCGCTGATCCCCTTCAATGGGCGCGCGCTTCGCTCGATATTCTTCAGGATAAGAAAGAAGAGAGACGAATGATCAGGCAGAGACGTTGCCGGTGACACTCAGAACGGTCGAGCCGGGCGAAACTATGACCGCTCCCGTTACGGGATCGCGACTGTAGGTGGCGGCAGGGACGGTCAGCGCACCGACCACGGTGGAGAACTCACCGGTCGCACTGTTGTAGTTGTATCCGCTGCCGAGGGCGATCGGCGTGCCGTCCACCGTTACGTTGACTATCGGAACGAGGGCGGGCGAGAAAACGTCGGAGACCACTACGTTATCTGCCAAAACGGTGTCGCGGTTGCCGTTGTTGCTGATGACGAAGGTGTAGGTCACGCTACCGTTCTGGCTGATGCTTGAGGGAGAGAGCGCCTTGGTTATGGAGAGGGCTATAAAGCTGTCGACCGGTATTGTGGCGCTGAACTCAATGGGAGTGATGCCCGAGCCCGAGAGGGTGGCGGTGTTGACTATGACGCTTCCCGCCTCAAGCGGAGCAAACTCGTTGAGCCTTGCCTTGTATACGATAGAGACGTTACTGTTCGCCGGAACGTTTATGCCCGAAACGGTGAGGGGCGGTCCGGCGGTCACGGCAGGGGTGGCAGCGAGAGTACCGTTGACGAAATAGCTAAGCGAGCCGTCAACGTAGTCAAGCGGGGTGAGGGTCGTGCCGTTCAGCAGATAAGCACCGAGGTCGTCGGTCAGGGTCAGACCGTTGAACGCCGAGTTGCCCGAGTTGATCACGTTTATGACGTAGGTTATCTCGTCGCTCTCGCCGTATCCCGTGCCGATCGCCGTCTTGTTTGCCGAAAGCACCGAGAGTATCTCGCCGCTGACGACGTTAGAGTTAACGACGTTACCGTTATAGGACAGCGTCGCCTGGTTGAAAAATGTTGCCATATATTTCCTCCGAAAATTCATGTTGTAAGCTTGTCAGCTTCAATATAATGATATGTCGCAGAGAGTCGAAGGGTGACGGATAATTTTCGAAGCTCTGCTTGAAATCTCCGTGATTTTGTGGTAAAATAAAGGCAATACACAGAGAGGCGGAGGATCATTATGGCAAACGTCAAGCTTTTGAGCTTTTCGGCAAGCGAGATAAATTTTATAAACGAGATAAGAAAGACCGAGACGTTTGAGCTTACCAACCGTTGCTCGTATAACGTTCGGTTCGCTCCGAACTCCTTTTGCCGCGGCGAGATGACGGTCGAGGTGTTCAACAAGAACGCACCCGAAAGCTTTCGTCTGAAGCTCCGCGTCACGGGGGATTTTGTGATCGAGGATCAGTCGCCGCAGGACGCCGTTCACCGAGCGACCTACAAGCTGCTTTTCCCTCGCGTGAAGGCGATGGTGACGGCGTTGACGGTGGGGGCAAACCTACCTCCCATCTTTTTGCCCGATCTGGATATAGACGGTCAGAGCATATACGTTCTTGGAGATCAAAGAAAATAAAAGCAACGCCAACGACTCGCATCGTTGGCGTTGTTTTTCAGAGAAAGAGATTGTTTTTGTAGCGGTCGAGAACGGGGATAAGCGATCCTCCGAGCAGACCGACCGAGATCAGCTCACCAAGCCCGACCGTGAAGATCAGAAAACCAAGTCCGTCCGGAAGATTGTACGCATATTTAAGAACAAAAGGAATTATCAGCGCGTTTGAAACGATCGGGGGGATCGGTGCGAGAAATTTTCCTATTTTTACTTTTCTTAAAAGATACGTACCGACAGCGCCGATAAGCGTTGCAAGTGTTCCGAAGATTATGTCGAACGGATTTGTGACTCCTGCGACCGTCAGGTTTGAAATGAGGCATCCGAGCGTGACTCCGGGTATTGCGGCGGGAGTGAAGAAGGGAAGCACGCACAGAGCTTCAGAAAACCTGCACTGTATCGCGCCGGACGAAAGCCCAAGCATACTCGACAGTGCCGTCAGCGCAACGTATAGCGATGCGATCACGGCCGCCCGGCAAAGGAACAGGACTCTTTTTTTGTTTTTCATTTTGGTTTTTTCTCCTTAGTTTTTATTAAGGTGAGGATGGTTTCGAACTCACCGTAATTTCATTTTAATTCGAGGTATGCGCGCTTGACCTCGCCGTACATATAGAGCGAGCC
>JAZKZA010000111.1:0-5630 GCA_045612445.1 Eubacteriales bacterium
AAAAAGCATCGCGGTGCTGACGCTCAACCCGGGTTACGACAGGACCGTTTATCTTGACGGTCGCTTGTCGGTCGGGGGGAGCAGTCGAGCTTTGAGAACGGTCGTGTCGCAGGGCTCGAAGGGAGCAAACCAGGCGATACTGCTGTCAAACATCGGTAAGCGAGTCGAGTATTTCTCGTTTGGAGAGGACGACCCCTTTCTGCGTCGTGAGGGGATATCTCTTCACCTGACCCCCTGCCGCGCAAAAGCTCGGGTCAACCTCAAGCTCGTCGAGAGCGACGGGCGGGGAAGCGAGATAAACGAGCCGGGCGGCCCTATCCACGGGGAGGAGCTGGCGGCGCTGACCGACCGACTTTTATCGTCGGGGGCTGACGTCGTTTGCCTGTGCGGAAGTTTTCCACAGGGTGTGGAAAGCGATGTGTATAAGTTGTTGATAACCCGTCTGAGAGAGAGGGACTGCGTGACCGTCCTGGACTCCTCGGGTGAGGGGTTGAGACTTGGTTTGACTGCTCGTCCCGACCTCATCAAGCCGAACAGAGAGGAGCTTGCCTCGCTCGGCTTCGGTTTTCCTCATGACGGCTCACAGGCGATAGAAATATGTGGAAAAGTTAAGGAAAAGTTTGGGTGTGACGTTCTTTGTACTCTCGACGCCGACGGATCGGTGTTCGTGGGTGAGGAGGGAGTTTACCGCGTGACGGGCTCGCCCGAGGCGCTTCGAAGCATTTGCGCCGCGGGGGACAGCTATCTCGCCGCCTACGTTGCCTCGAGGTATCTCGACGGCAGGGGGGTCGGTGAGTCGCTCGTCAGAGGTGCTGCCGCCGCCGTCGCCAAGCTCGCCCTTATCGGAACCGAGATACCCTCCGCCGAGCAAATAGACTCCGCCGTCGGTCGGGTCAGAGTTGAAAAAATAAAGTGATACCAATATAAAACCACCGAAAAAGAGGTACTAAAATTGGAAGAGAAGAATATTGACATAAGATTTGAAGATCAGAAGATACACGATATCGGTATGGAAAACGAGGTCAAGCGCTCGTTCATCGAGTACGCGATGTCGGTCATCATCTCGCGCGCCCTGCCCGACGTTCGAGACGGTATGAAGCCGGGTCAGCGACGTATCATCTACGCGATGTACGAGGACCATCTGACCCACGATAAGCCCTTCCGTAAGTCGGCAACGACGGTCGGTAACGTTCTCGGTCGCTATCATCCGCACGGAGACAGCGCCGTTTACGGCACGATGGTACGTATGGCGCAGGACTTTTCCTACCGTTATCCGCTGGTCGAGGGACACGGAAACTTCGGTTCGGTCGACGGCGACAGCGCCGCCGCTTACCGTTATACCGAGGCGAGACTTGACAAGATCGCCGAGGAGATGACCCGCGATATCGAAAAGGAGGTCGTTGACTTCGCCCCCAACTTCGATAACAGACTTCGTGAGCCCAAGGTGCTTCCGTCGCGCTTCCCGAACCTTCTGGTCAACGGCTCGATGGGTATCGCCGTCGGTATGGCGACCTACATTCCTCCGCACAACTTGCGCGAGGTGATCGAGGCGACTGTCTACCGTATGGAAAACCCCGAATGCTCGGTACCCGAGCTGATGCAGTACCTCAAGGGTCCCGATTTTCCCACTGCCGCAACAATTTACGGTACGTCGGGTATCCTTCAGGCGTATACCACCGGTCGAGGCAGGATAATGGTCCGCGCCAAGGCGCAGCTCGAGGAGGACAAGCACCGCGTTATCTTCACCGAGATACCCTACGGAGTAAATAAGTCTCAGCTCTGCGCCGATATCGCAACGCTGGTCAAGGACCGCCGTATAGACGGTATCACCGATATTCGAGACGAGTCGGACAGAACGGGTATGAGGATCGTCGTCGAGTTCCGTCGCGACGTGAACGGACAGATCATTCTCAACCAGCTCTATAAGTACACGGCGCTCCAGAGCACCTGTGCCGTCAATATGCTCGCCGTCGTCGGCAACGAGCCCAAGATACTCTCGCTGCCCCAGATACTCGACCACTATATCGCCTTCCAGGAGGACGTCATAAGCCGCCGCGTCAAGTTCGATCTTGATAAGGCGCTCGCCCGCGCACATATCTACGAGGGATACAAGATAGCTCTTGATAACATCGACGAGATCGTCGCGCTCATGAAGTCGTCTCCCTCCATTCCCGAGTCCAAGGCACGTCTGACCGAGAGATTCGGTCTGTCCGACGCGCAGGCTCAGGCGATCGTCGAGATGACGCTCGGTAAGCTCACCGGTCTTGAAAGACAGAAGATAGAGGACGAGCTTGCCCGTCTTGATGCGCTCATCGCCGATCTGCGCGATATCCTTGCAAACGAGGAGAGAGTCAAGCAGATCGTCAAGGAGGAGATGCAGGGTATTGCCGACAAGTACGGCGACGAACGCCGCACCGAAATCCTTGAAGCCGAGGACGAGATAATACTTGAGGACCTCATTGAGAGACATAAGTGTATAATAACCCTGACCCACGCGGGATACATCAAGCGTCAGCCGGCGGACAGCTACGAGGCGCAGGGCCGCGGAGGTATGGGTAAGAAGAGTATGACCACCAAGGAGGAGGACTTCATCGAGAAGGTCGTCGCGGTCAACAGCCACGCCTATCTTCTTATGTTCACCAACCTCGGTAAGGTCTATATGCGCAAGGCGTATATGATACCCGAGGCGTCGAGAACCGCCAAGGGAACGAACATCGTCAATATCCTTGAGCTGAGCGAGGGCGAAAAGGTCACGTCGGTCATAGGCGTTTCGGGCTTTGCCGACACCGAGTACCTCACTATGGTCACAAAGCAGGGAGTTATAAAGCGTACCTCGCTGCGCGAGTTTGAGTACCAGAGAAAGGGCGGTAAGATCGCCCTGAACCTCGACGAGGGAGACGAGCTGGTCTTCGTCCGCCGCACGCAGGGCGAGTGCAGCATCATTCTTGCCACGCATAACGGTATGTCGGTCCGCTTTGACGAGGGTAACGTCCGCGTTATGGGACGCGCCGCCCGCGGAGTTCGCGGTATAAGACTCGACGAGGGAGACTTCGTCACCGGTGTTGCCGTTGTCGACGACTCGAAGTACCTGCTCACCGTTACCGAGAACGGCTACGGTAAGCTCTCGCCGTTCGATGACTTCCGCGAGATGAAGAACCGCGGCGGTCGCGGCGTCACCTGTCAGAACACCGAGGGTAAGTACGGCGCTCTTGCCGGTATTGCCACCGTTTCGGACGACGACGATATCATGCTGATAACCAACCTCGGTCAGCTGATCAGAACTCCCGCCGCCGAGATACGTAAGTGCTCGCGCGCGGCAGGAGGAGTTATAATAATGAGACTGTCGGAGGGACAGTTCATCGCAAACTTCACTCGCATCTCGCGCGACGACGACGCGGCAGACTCGGATACCGCCGAGCCCGAGGTCGAGACCGACGAGAAGGTCGAGAAGGCGGATATGCCGATGATCTCGGACGAGGCTGAGATCAACGAGGAAGAATGATCCTGCTATGAAAAGATTTTTTTCGAGAACGCTCGTCCTTTTGCTTCTGACGGCGCTTCTTTTGCCGGCGCTGGCGGGGTGTTCAACCCCGCCGCCCGAGCTGGATACCGTTCGGGACGAGCTGGTAGCTCTGCTTGAGGCGTCCTACGCCGTGAACGATATCCTTTTCGGAACGGGACTTGTCACCGAGTACGAGCTTTCGGGGCTGAAGACCGATTATTCGGAGGAGGTCAAGAACGCCGAGGGGTGGTATACCGACGAGCAGGTGTTTTATAACTATTATTCTCCGGTCGTTTCGTCCTATATGAAGGACACCGACGGCGACGGCATCGGAGACACCAAGGTCGAGCAGCCGACGTCGGTCGAGCAGATCAAGGCGATGTGCCGCGAGGTCTATTCGCAGAGCTTTTTGGAAAAGTATTTCCATCAGGTCTTCGTCGGGCAGACCGACGTTGCCGTGGGTCAAACGCAGATACTCAAGCCGAGATACCGCGAGAGCTACGTCAACGACGACGTTTCGTTTGAAAACGAAAGCAGTACGGGCTCGGCGGTCAGCTCAACGGCTCCGCTTCGTAAGTATATCTTTATAGACCAAACGAATATGAATTTTATCGACCCGCGAGGCAGAACGGTCTACGATTACGACACCATGCGTGTCGTATCTCCGAGCGACGGAGATACGCTTATGATCGAGCTGGCGGCGTACTACCAGCACGAGAGCTACGAAAGCTCGGATAGCCTTGACACGTGGGAAACTGAATACGAGTATGCGTGGGAAAGAGTCGTTATATGCTTCGTAAAGGAAAACGGAGAGTGGAGACTCGACAACGCGACGTACTGAGCTTTGGAGGAAAAAGCTATGGGTAAAAGCTTGAATGAAAGAACGCTCGTCTTAGCCCACCGCGGTGCGAGCGCCTACGCCCCCGAGAACACGCTGGAGGCGTTTTCGCTCGCCATCGATATGAAGGCGGACGGTATCGAGACCGACGTATACCTCTCGAAGGACGGAAAGATCGTTATCCTTCACGACGAGAAGATCGAAAGAACGTCGAACGGACAGGGTAAGGTCTCGGAGTATACCTACGAGGAGCTGAGGTTCTTCGATTTTGGGTATAAGTTCAAAAAGGGCAGAAGCGATAATAAGATCGCCACGCTTGACGAGCTGTACGAGCTGGTCAAGCCCACCGATATGGTCATAAACATCGAGATAAAGTCGCCCGATATCGCCATTCTCGAGCCGATGCTTGAGACGGCGAAGCGTTTTGGTATGACCGAGCGAGTGTTTTATTCGTCGTTCGATCACCTCCAGCTCGAGAGGCTTTTGAAAATCGCGCCCGACTCCCCCATCGGACCCTTGTACCAGTTCAATATGGTAAAGCCGTGGCTCTATGCCGAGAATCTGTCGGCAAAGGCGGTCCACCCGAACTACAGGCAGATACTGCTCGATCCCGATTACATCGAGACCTGCCATAAGAAGGGTCTTCGCGTCAACACCTGGACGGTCGACGATGAGGAGGTCGCCAAGCGACTTGCCGAGATGGGCTGCGATTCGATAATGACCAACAGACCCGACGTCATAAGACGTGCGCTGGGCTACGACGACTGATCGGTCGTGGAGCATTTTGAATACGTAATAAAGCCGCAGCCGGGAGACGCGCGGATATTGAGGCTGAAGATAAAGCTTTTTCTGCTTTATTTTGCCGTTCTGGGCGTGCCGGTCGGTCTTTCGGTACTGCTCGTGCCGGTCCCGCTGTGGCCGGTCATGGCGGTGGTAACGGCGAGTGCGGTGATATGCGCCGTGGCGTTCACGTGGCACAAGACCCGACCCGAGATCGAGTATTCGGTCGACGACGGAGTTTTGACTGTGGCGAACATCTATGCGGGCAGGATACGTAAAACGATACTCGAAACGCCGTTGCGCGATGCCGCGCTGATCGCACCGATGAGCGAGGCGTTTGAGGCGAGACTGCGCGAGTTTGATGCTGAAACGAGCTACGTCGGAGTGTTTGATAACGGTCAGGCAAACTATTTTATGCTGTTTACCGACGAGGACGAACGTCGGGCGGTGCTGTATCTGCACGCCGACGCCGACGCGGCGAAACGCTTCAAACGGATCAATGCCAGAACC
>JAZKZA010000112.1:0-6466 GCA_045612445.1 Eubacteriales bacterium
CTTTGCCGAGGCAAAAAGCTCTACGACAAACGAGACACCGACGCCAGAAAGCAGGACGACCGTGAAATGGAACGCTACGAAAAAAGCCGTGGGAGGTACGATTGATGGAATTTTCAAAGGTAATCAGCGCGCGCCGCAGTACGCGTAAATTCACCGCCGATCCGGTCAGTGCCGAGCAGATAAACGCTCTTCTCGAGGCCGCCATCGCCGCGCCCAACGCCTGCAATATGCAGTCCTGGCACTTCTACGTCGTCACCGATCCTGCAGTCAAGTTGCAGCTCGCCGAGGAAAAGGCGATAGCTGAGTGGGCAACGACAGCTCCGGTACTGTTCGTCGTTTGTACGGCGGCAGACGAGATAGTTTCGCTCTTCGGTGAGATCGGAGAAAAGCTCTTTGCAATACAGGATACCGCCTGCGCTATTGAAAACATACTGCTCTGCGCCGCCGATATGGGGCTGGGCGGTTGCTTTATGGGAGCTTTCAAGCGAGAGCTTGTCGAAAGGATAGTCGGTATCAAGCAGGATCATAAGCCGATAGCCGTCGTGCCGGTTGGAAAACCTGCAACCGAGCTTCCCGCAAGACCGAGAAATCCTCTTGAGAAGGCGGTCACCTTTGTGGGCAATCCCGAAACGGCTGAAGCCCAGACCAAGGACTGCGCCTACCGCGGCTACGAGGTCAGAAACTGTACTCTTCCCGGCGCGGTGTTTGAAAACACCTGCCTTGACGGTGCGAGCTTCAAGAACTGCTCGATGAAAAACGTAAGATTTGAAAGCTGTGAGCTCACGGTTTCAGATAAATAGACCCACGGGGGCGTAAAGGTTTCGACGGGGATATTGAGGTATGATAAGCGGGTCGAGCCGGGTAATCTCGAAAACTGCCCAAACTTAAAAACAAACGACAACAATACTGTTGCACTGGCTGCTTAATTTTGCGCCATAAGGCGTAAAATTAGCAGTGCTGCCGTCAAAAGACGGCCCGTCCGCTCGGAGAGTATCGCGGCTCCGACTCGGGCGTGATGAAGCGATGAACGTGCGTCGGCGGTTAGCCCTTGAACCGACCATGAAAGAAAGGACTACTGAAAGGCATCGCCTGTGCGTCGGCGACCCTTGAGGGAACGTTAAAGACGTAATACACCCGAAGAAGGTCATATCAAGGTGTTTTCGGACAGGGGTTCGACTCCCCTCGCCTCCACCACGAAAGAAACCTCTTTTGTCTACCAAGACAAGAGAGGTTTCTTCTTGCATTTAGGGCAAAAATCGGGCTTCGGAGCGGTCGATCGACTGCTTCGGAGCCCGATTTATTGCTTTCAGGGCTCGAAAACGGTCAAAGACGATGGTGTACTTTTTGAGTTTCTTTGCTCTGTAAAGAAAGAACAAAAGGGTTTAGGAGGCAGGACTCGGACATTAATAGAGTCATTTAAAAAAAGTGGTTGACAAACCGCCAACTATTTGATATAATCTAATAGTAGATAACGATTTATACAAACGGAAGGAGGAAATGCTACATGAACGCACAGTATAAGAAGGAAGGAGGAAATGCTACATGAACGCACAGTATAAGAAAGGCGTACTGGAATTGTGTGTCCTGTCTCTGCTGAAGAAAAGAAATTGCTACGGTTACGAAATATCCGAGTATCTTTCCAGCCAGATAGATATTGCGGACGGCACCGTGTATCCGATCCTTCGGAAACTCAAAAGCGACGGCCTGCTGACAACGTACCTGCAGGAGGAGAGCGGCGGACCGCCCCGCAAGTATTACTCCCTCACTACATTGGGAAGAAAAACTTTTGAGCGTGACAAAGCTGAGTATCTTGACTTTGCTCACGCAATAGAAAAACTATTGGAGGATGATGATAATGACTAAAAATGAATTTCTTTCCGTGCTTTCCTCCGTTTTGGAGAAGAATCAAGTATCTGACGCTGCTGAGATCATTGAAGAATATAAGCAGCATTTTTCCTTTAAGCTGGCTGACGGCTATTCCGAAGAAGAAATCGCCGCCAAGCTGGGTAATCCGGAGCAGCTCGCACAGCAGTTTGAAAGAGGCGCCGCCTCCGTTGGTCAACGGAGCGGTATGATGACTAAGATTGGGCTGGGCTTTTTCGATATATTTGTGGCACTGTTCTACCTGCTGCTTGCCGCTTGCGGCGTCGTGATCCTCATCGCATCTATTGCGTTTATCGCTGTCGGTATTTGCATGCTCGTCGGCGCAAGCCCCTATTCGCTAATCCCTGCAATGCCGTATCTTTGCAGCGTGATCATCGGCATCGCTCTTGCGGCACTCGGCGTTCTCACCGCTGTGGGCTGCAAGTATTACTGGGCGCTTATGAAACAGTTGGTAACATCCTTCTGCAGATTTCAGCGCAACGCCATCGCCGCGGCGACGGGAGCTCCCGTTCTCCCAGCCCTTCCCGCACACGTCCGGTTCGAGCCGAAAACGAATCGACGCCTGCGCACGCTGGCGCTGATCGCGCTGCTCGTGTTCGCCATGTTCTTTGTCCTCGGTTACGTTGCCTGCGCGCTGTCCGCCGGAAGCCTTGAGTTCTGGCATGTGTGGGGCTGGTTCGCGAACTGACCAAAGACGAATTCGGTTCGCTGATCGGTGTTCTTCGGTGTACCTTTTAGTCGTTCTTACCTCGCCTTACGCACCTTTTAGTCGCTCTTTAGCAACAAAAATGCACTTTTGTCTATCGACAAAAGTGCATTTTTTTGAGTTAAGTGTTCCGAAGGAACAACTTAACAATGCCGTTCACTGAATCTTGTTGTTTTATTATTCTTCTCTCGTCCAGGTAAAGACCCTTGCGCGGCCGTCTTTGACCATTCTACCGTAATCCGCCTCGCAGTTTATCGGCTCGTCGGTCTCGATACCGGCAAAGTGATGCTTCCTGCCGGCGATATGATTATCCGTGCCAGCCACCTGAAGCAGTCCGTAATTTTCGGCGTACATCTTTGCCATGTTGTTTGCAAGCTCGGCGGTGCCGGCGTTTATCACCTCAACGGCGTGAACGCTTCTCGGGAAGAGATGTATGTGGTCTATGTAATAAGCCTCTCGATAGGGGTGTGCCTGAACGACAAATCCACCGCTCTCTACGATGTACTCAACCTTTTGGCGAATATCCATCTCCATTATCTGCGGATTTGCAAAAAACCATTCCTTATCGAGACCGTAGACCAGAAAATCGGGCGCTCCGTAAGACAGTTCAACCCCCAAAAAGACCTTGAGACCTATCTCTCGTCCAATGGCAAGACCCTCTTCGTAATCCGAAAAATAGTATTTCAGCTTGTTTTCATAAGTGTCGTTAGGGTCGACTTTTATATCTCCCTCCAAAAAATGGTTGGTCAAAAAGACTCCGTCATACCCCTGCGACTTGTAAAATTCCAGCGTTTCTCGAACACCTGCCGAGGCGCACGGACTGACCGGCGACGTGTGCAGATGAGTTTCGTATCTATACATTGCTGTTGTTTTAGTCTTCCATATTCCAAGTAAACACCTTGGCCTGCCCGTCGAGTACCATTCGAGCGTAATCCGCCTCGCAGTTTATCGGCTCGTTGGTCTCAACGCCGGCAAGGTCCGGCTTTTTAGGTCCGCCGTGGTTATCAGATCCCGCGACCTGCGGAAGCTCGTACATATCAGCGTAGAGCTTCGACATCTTGTTTGAAAAATCGGTGTTGGACGTGTTTATTACCTCAACCGCGTGAACACTACGGGGAAACAGACGTATGTGATCTATATAATCTCTCTCCCGAAAGGGGTGGGCATGAACAACAAACCCGCCGTTCTCCGCCATAAGCTCAAGCTTCTTTTTCATCGGCAGCTCCATTATCTGGGGATTTGCCAGGAACCACTCCTTGCCAAGTCCGTAGACCAGAAAATCAGTTCCGCCACCGTACGAAAGCTCAACGCCCAAGAACACCTTGATACCGATCTCTTTTCCGATAGCAACTCCCGCCTCGTAATCCGAGAAATAGAAGTTTATCTTATTTTCATAGCTTTCGGAACGGTCTATATTGATATTTCCGTCCAGAAAGTGGTTGGTTATAAAAACTCCGTCGTAACCTATCGACTTATAATATTCAAGAGTTTCACGAACACCGGCTCTGGCGCATTTGCTGACCGGCGCGGTGTGCAGATGGGTTTCATACTTATACATTTCAATACCTCTAATGGTGATTTATCTTCAAACATTATACCACACACCGCCTCTTTTGAAAAGCCGTTTTGAAAAAAATTCATCTTGCTTTGAACAAAAAAAGTAGGGACTGCGACAAAGTCGCAGTCCCTTTATCATTATATTATGTAATGATTAGTTTCTAACTCTCTTCTTGAGAACTACAACAGCAGTGATGCCCATTGCAGTGATAGCAAGGATCGAGAGAACGATACCCATAACGAAGTTGTCTCCGGTGTTGGGGTTGGTAATTACGAGCGGATACATAGCAGTAAGCGTAGCGCTACCGTTGCTGATGTATGCATTTGCATTACAGGTGTTGTAGATAACGTTGTCAACCAGGCAAGCCTCGATGTCAAGGCCCTCACCTGCGATAGCGATAGCAGCACCAGACTGAGTTCCGGTAACAGTTCCGACAACAGTGTTGTTCTCGATAACGGTGTCGGTTGCAAGGTTGTTTCCAACAAATCCGAATACGACGATACCTGCAGCGTTCTTACCGGTGATGTTACCCTCGTTTACACAATCCTTAACGATAAATGCATACTCACTGTGTGCGACGATACCTGCAACGTCACCTGCTCCGGTGATATTACCCTTGTTAACGCAATTGACGAAGGATGCCTGATCCCAAACTTCAGGATCAGCAGAAACGAACCACTCAGCAGTTCCAAGGCTTCCGACGATACCGGCGACGTTATGTCCGTAAAGCTCGCCGTCCTTACCGTAGACATTACCGTTGTTCGTGAGGTTCTTCAGCTCTTCGGGAGCGGTGTTGAAAATAGAACCGGCGATTCCGCCAACGCCCTTCTGAGTATGATCATCATCCTGACCGACCATAACGATATCACCGTTGTTGGTGCAGTCCTCAAGAGTGAATACTTTCTTGACCTTACCGATGATACCACCGATGTTAGCACCGTAAACGTCTCCGTTGTTAACGCAACCATCGAAGTGGGTCTCATTGTTCTTTTCAGAAAATCCTAAGATACCGCCGGCGTTCCAAGCGGAAACTTCACCGTTGTTAATGCAGTCATTGAACTCAACATAACCACTGTTGTGTCCAGTACCACCTATAATTCCGCCGCCGAAAGAGTCGGTAATAACATCACCGTGGTTAACGGTAACTGCGCCCTCAACCATCGCACCGGTGCGAGGATCGTAACCGAAGGTTACAGCTCTATCTGCACGTCCGACAATACCGCCGGCATACAGAGCGCCACCCTGAGCCTTAATGGTTCCGTAGTTCTCGCATCCGATTATACGGATCGAGCAGCTTACATTAACGCCGACGAGACCGCCAGCATTGTGGTTTGCGGTGATATCACCGTAGTTAACACAGTTCTTAATGATAACGTAAGAGTTATTTTCGGCTTTCTCACCAGTGAACTGGGGAATTCCAAAGATTGCGCCGGCACCTGCCCAAGAAGAAGTGCTGGCCTTGTTGGAGACGATATCTGCATAAACCTTGCAGTCCTCGACCAAGACAGTACCCTTGGGGTCACCTGCCATAGCAGATCTTCCGATAATACCGGCAACGTATACACCAGTATTAGCGGTGATAGTTCCGTAGATCTCTACGTTCTTGATGGTAATGTTAGAATGCTGGGCGTAAGCAAAAAGTCCTGCTGCAGCAACACGGTCTGCGCCGCCGTCGGCGGTACCGTTAGATCCGTCCTGAATAATGTCTGCGTTTACGTAGCAGTTCTCAACAGTGAACTGCTGACCAGCTCTGCTGGTTCCGATGCTGGCAGAGCCGTAGACACCGCCTGCGCAAGCGCCGGTAATAGTCATATCGTCGATGAAGACGTAGGACATATCAAATCCGCCGTATCCTGCTCCAACGAGACCGCCGGTGCAAGCCTCGTCTTCGTTCTCGGTTATATCAATGACGTCATCGCCCTTAATGGTTCCGGTAACTCTGATGTTGGTGTACTCAAGGAGCTTATCCTTGGCAGGGCAAGCGAAGCAAGCAATAGCGCCGATAGAATATCCAACGCCATCTGCCAGTGCAGGAAGCTCTGCAACGTCAATGTCTGCAACGATGGTGAGGTTCTTGATTACAGAATTTGCGCAATTGTTAGCTACAAGGTCGGTATCGCCCGAGCCGATTCCGTAGAAGAGGGGAGCGTTGGTGGTGACAGTGTAGCCACAACCGTCGAAGTTACCCTCAAATACGCCAAAGACAGGCATATAGTCGATGGTGGTCAGGTCGATGTCGGCAGTCAGATAAAAGCTGCCATAATTCGTTCCGCTAACAGAGATCGCGTTCTTGAACTCTTCGGCAGTGCCGATAGCGG
>JAZKZA010000113.1:0-2185 GCA_045612445.1 Eubacteriales bacterium
AGATATGTGGGCTGTTCCGGAGGGTACGGTCGTTTTTCCGGGCGAGCCGGTCATAACCGTTCGGGCAACGGCGATGGAGGCGCAGTTTATTGAAACTTATATACTGCTTATGTTTAACCATCAGTCTCTGATAGCGACCAAGGCGTCGAGAATAGTTCGTGCCGCGAAGGGAAGAGCAATAAGCGAGTTTGGCTCAAGACGCGCACAGGGAGCAGACGCCGCTATTTTGGGCGCACGAGCCGCCTATATCGGTGGAGTTAACGCTACTGCTTGCGCTATTGCAGAGCAGGCGTTCGGAGTTCCTGCAACCGGAACTATGGCTCATTCATGGGTTCAGATGTTTGACACCGAGTACGATGCGTTCCGTACCTATTGCGAGCTTTATCCGAATGCCGCCACGCTTTTGGTCGATACTTATAACGTACTTAAATCGGGCGTTCCCAACGCCATTCGCGCCTTCAAGGAGGTTTTGCTGCCCAAAGGAATAACCAAATGCGGTATCCGTATTGATTCAGGCGATGTAACCTATCTTACTCGCAAGGCGCGTAAGATGCTGGACGATGCCGGACTTTACGAATGTAAGATAGTCGTTTCTAACTCGTTGGACGAGTATCTCATTCGAGATATGTTACTGCAGGGGGCACAGGTAGATGCCTTTGGTATCGGTGAAAGACTTATAACCGCAAAGAGCGACCCCGTTTTCGGTGCAGTGTACAAGCTCGCCGCCGTTGAGGATGAAAATGGAAATATCATTCCCAAGATCAAGCTTTCCGAAAACCCCGGAAAGATAACCACTCCGCATTTCAAGAAGATATACAGACTTTACAGTAACGAAAGTGCAAAGGCGGAAGCAGACCTGATATGTATGCACGACGAGGTAATAGATATCTCGAGTCCGCTCGAGATATTCGACCCGGAGTATACCTGGAAGCGTCGCACGATGGTAGACTATACCGCAAATCTGCTGCTCGTTCCCATCTTTGAAAAGGGAGAGCTGGTTTACGAGCTTCCGACGCTTGAGCAGATAAGAGACCGTTGCCGTGCTTCGCAGGAAAGCATCTGGGATGAGGTGCTGCGCTTCGAGAATCCTCATAACTACTACGTTGACCTCTCCGAAAAGCTTTGGCAACTGCGTCACGATATGATAAGAAACCGTCGTAACGGCTGAGAGGGATAGAATGAAGAAAATCCTATTTGCCTTTTTATTGTTCCTTAGCTTGACCTTGATGACGTGCTTCCCCGCTTTTTCTGCGGAAACGATCGGCGGAGACTGTGGAAACGACGGCTCGAGCGTACTATGGTCGCTTGATAAGCAAAGCGGAGAGCTTCTTATCAGCGGTAGTGGAAGCATGAAAAATTGGTCTCAGCTTGCAACGAGCGGAGATACAGCTGCGCCGTGGCGTGCTTATGCAAGCTCTATAACGTCCGCCCGCGTTGAAGGAAACGTAACGCTTGGAAGCTATACCTTTTCAACTCTTAAAAATCTAAAAAGTGTAACGCTTGACTATAGCATAAGATCGCTTCCTGTTGGAGCTTTTTACGGTTGCGAAGCGCTTGAGAGTGTTGTCCTGCCCTCATCTTTGACCGAGATGAGTGAAAAGGCGTTTTACGGTTGTAAGTCGTTGAAAGTACTTGAGCTTTCTTACGGCGTTGCAAAGATAGCCTCCGATGCGCTTTACGGATGCGGAGCCCTTGAGGTGATAAGCGTTGCCGAGGGGAACAGTGTTTTTCGTTCCGAGGCTAACTGCCTTATCGAAAAGACGACGTCAACTCTCCTGCGAGGCTCTTGCGACGGCGTGATCCCCGAAAGCGTTACCGCGATAGCGGACGGTGCATTTTCGGGTTGCGCGACGCTCAAGACCGTCATAGTGCCTAACACTGTTAGGATCATGGGCTACGGCGCTTTTGCGGGCTGCACGGCGATCGAGTCTATGCAGCTGCCGTTTGTCGGTGATCGCAGGGTCATGGCGGATGGAAGCGTTGACGGAATGAGCGAGGCTGATGCCGCAGCTCGAGAAAAGATAAACGGACGACTTGCTTATCTGTTTGGCGAGAGCGCAGTGCCGACGACTATAAGATCAATTACTCTTACCGACTGTGAAACGCTTGAGACAGAAGCTCTAATAAATTGCTCAAGCTTGACGTCGCTGATTCTTCCGAACGCGCTTGTACAGATAAAGGACGG
>JAZKZA010000114.1:0-2102 GCA_045612445.1 Eubacteriales bacterium
ACAAACGAGGCATCAACCGTTACGGCTATATGGTGCTTCCCATGGATGAAACGCTGATCGTTACCGCTATCGACATCTCGGGGCGCGCCCTGCTCAACTACGATCTCAAAATACCGACGCCCCGCGTCGGAGACTTCGACACCGAGCTGGTCGAGGAGTTCTTCCTTGGCTTTGTCCGTCACGCAAACCTGACGCTCCACGTCAAGCAGCTCGACGGAAAGAACTCGCACCACGTCATCGAGGGAGCTTTCAAGGCGTTTGCCCGCGCTCTGTCGGTCGCCGTCTCGCTTGATCCGTCAAGACTTGACGTACTCCCCTCCACGAAAGGACTTCTTTAATTAATGCTTGCAATAATTGATTACGGCGTCGGGAATCTCTTTTCTCTCGCCTCATCGCTCTCTTATATCGGGGTCGAGTCGGTCATCTCGTCCGATCCCGAGGTGTTAAGACGGGCGGACAGACTTATCCTCCCCGGCGTCGGCGCATTCGGAGACGCCGCAAAAAAGCTTCGCGAGACCGGTCTTGATGCCGTCGTTCGTGAGGAGGCGGCAAAGGGAAAGCCGCTGATGGGCATCTGCCTCGGTATGCAGCTGCTATTTGAAAAGAGCTACGAATACGGTGAGCACGACGGACTGTCTCTTCTTCCCGGCGAGGTCGTCGGAATGAAGGGACTCCTCTCGGACGAGCTTATGATCCCTCATATCGGCTGGAATGCGCTTCAGTTCAAGTCGGATTCGCCCCTGTTTAAATACATCAAAAACGGCGACCACGTTTACTTCGTCCACTCCTTCTTCGTTCCGGGAGACAACGAAAGCACCGTCGCCACCGCAGAGTACGGTCTTTCGCTGACGGCAACCGTTCAGAGGGGTAACGTCTGCGGCTGTCAGTTCCACCCCGAGAAGAGCGGCGAGGTCGGTCTTTCGATCCTGCGCGCCTTCTGCGAAATGTAAGGAGACACGCGTGAATATTTTTCCTGCAATAGACCTGTTTTCCGGCAAGGCGGTTCGTCTTTTCAAGGGCGATTACGCACAGATGACGGTATATAACGACGACCCGCTCGCCGTTGCTCGCGATTTTGAGGCGTGCGGCGCGAGGTTCATACATATGGTCGATCTCGAGGGAGCAAAGGACGGAACGACGCCTAACCTCTCGATCGTCAAAAAAATAGTTGATTCGACCTCGCTCTTCGTTGAGATCGGCGGCGGCATACGTAGTATGGAGGTTGCCGACCGATATATCGAAAGCGGTGTCGGACGTGTCATTCTCGGCACGGCGGCGGTTTCGGACCGCGAGTTTTTGAAAGCTGCCGTAAAAAAGCACGGCGATAAGATCGCCGTCGGAGTTGATATCAAGGACGGCAAGGTCGCCATCAAGGGCTGGACCGAGACCTCGGCTCTCGACGCCTTCGATTTCTGCCGTGAGCTTCAGGAGTTGGGTGTCAGAACAGTCATCTGCACCGACATCTCAAAGGACGGCGCGATGATGGGAACTAACCGCGAGCTCTATCGTGAGCTTTCTCAAAGCTTCAAGCTCGATATAATCGCATCGGGCGGCGTTTCGTCGCTTGACGACGTTGCGTCTCTTCGCAAGATGGAGCTTTACGGTGCTATCATCGGTAAGGCGTACTATACCGGCGCAATAGACCTGCGCGAGGCGCTGGAGGTAGCAAAATGATCACCAAAAGAATAATTCCCTGCCTTGACGTCAAGAACGGTCGCGTCGTTAAGGGAGTAAACTTCGAAGGACTTTCGGACGTTTCGTCCCCCGTTGAGCTGGGTCGCTTTTACAGCAGCTGTGGCGCTGACGAGCTGGTGTTTTACGACATCACAGCCTCCGCCGAGGGTCGCAGACTCTTCACCGACATTCTCACCGAGGTGGCTTCGACCATCTTCATACCTCTGACGGTCGGCGGCGGTATCAACACGCTCGACGATTTCGACCGAGTGCTCAAATGCGGTGCCGATAAGGTCAGTGTGAACTCGGGCGCGATCCGCGATCCCGATCTCATTCCCCGCGCCGCCGAGCGTTACGGCGACCAGTGCGTGGTGCTATCGGTCGACGTCAAGCGAGTCGACGGAGTTTTCCGCGTATTTGCCAAGGGC
>JAZKZA010000115.1:0-7694 GCA_045612445.1 Eubacteriales bacterium
TCGCCCAGCTTGAAGCCCTTGGTTTTGGCGGATGCCCCGTTTGTCTGGCAAAAACGCAGTATTCCTTCTCAGACGACCCGACAAAGCTTGGTGCGCCCGAAGGATTCACCGTTACCGTCAAGAACGTAAAGGTTTCTGCCGGCGCGGGATTTGTCGTTGTGCTGACCGGAGATATTATGACTATGCCGGGTCTGCCGAAGATCCCCGCTGCAGAGCGGATCGACGTGGATTCTAACGGCAAGATCAGCGGACTTTTCTAAAATTAACAAAAAGCCGACAGAGATAAATCTCTGTCGGCTTTTTTATGTATTCTCAGTTTTCGGGAACAACAAGCTTGATAGCGCCGGGAAGCACCTCAACGGCGAAGCAACCCGCCTTGGTCATCTCGCCGTCTATGCAAACGCCGAAATCCTCGGAATAGGCGTGGACCTCAACCTTTTTTGCTTGGCGGTAGACTATCAGATCCTTGAATTTGGGATCATCGAGATGACCGCCAACGGTGTATACAGGAAGGAGCTGCAGGAATTTGAAGAGGGAGATCGGCTTTATGTAGCAAACCTCAAGCAGTCCGTCGTCGTTGCTCGAACGAGGGGCGCACTTGAACTCTCCGCCAACGTACTGACCGTTGGCAACAGTGCAGAGAAGCATCTTGTTGTTATAGTTCGCGGAGATGTCTTCTCCGTCAACTATAACGCGACATTTGTTTCGACGTCCGCAGAATATAGCCTTGACGATACCTGTTCTGTAGGCATTCTTTCCGCCGATAAGCTTTTTGCGCTTAACATCGATCATAGTCTGCGCAACGACGGCATCAAAGCCGAAGTCGCAGACGTTTATGCAGTAGCGTCCGCAGGCCGACATCATATCGATCGGCTTGGCAGGAGCAGACATAAGCTTTTCAATATTCATAAAGCGCTCACGACCACCAATGCATTTAACGTAGTCGTTTCCGCTTCCGCAGGGATATATTGCAAGCTCACCGTTTTTGTTGCCGACAAGACCTGCCGCAACCTCGTTGATCGTTCCGTCACCGCCGCAAGCGTAGAAGCGTAACGTTTCATTCGGAAGCTCGGCACATCTGTTGCGAACGAATTCGGTAGCATCAAGAGCTGACGCAGTAACGTATATCTCACATTCGTCAAGAACGCCGAGGGTGGAAAGCTGTTCTTTTATGCTTTCAAGTGCAGATGAATGACCCGCTTCGGGATTGATAATGAATATGTGTTTCATTACGGTCTCCTTTTTTGCTATTTTATGAATATACAATGGTTATTATATCACAAATTGTCGAAAATTTCAAGTGCTTTGTTATAATTAAAGGTGTGGTTGAATATATTTGTACAAATTTACGTGGATTGAAAGGTCAAAAATCCTAAATGAAGCTACAAACAAAGCCCCTGACTTCAAATGAGGTTGAAAGATCGCGCAAGGAGCACGGAGAGAATGTGCTGACTCGGCAAAAGCAAAAGAGCTTTATCGGCCGTTTCTTTTCAAATCTTAACGATCCGGTGATAAGGATACTTTTGGTGGCGCTGGTCGTGAATCTTATCTTTGCTTTCCGCGGAGGAGGCTGGCTGGAGACACTTGGTATCGCTGTAGCGGTCTTTTTGGCGGCGTTTATATCAACTGCTTCCGAGCATTCGTCGCAGACGGCGTTTGCAAAGCTGGAGTCGGAGGGGGATAGCTCAAGCTGTCGTGTCAGACGGTCAGACGGAGTGCAGGAGCTGCCCGTCAGAGAAATCGTTGTCGGAGATATTTTGATCCTTTCCGCCGGCGATATGGTCGCGGCAGACGCCGAGCTTATCTCGGGAGAGCTTTCGCTCGATCAATCAGCTATGACCGGAGAGGCCAAAGAGGTAAAAAAGCTTCCATCTGAGGCTTACCGTAACGACCCGAGCGATCCTTCGTCGGTCTTCCGCGGTTGTGCCGTGCTTTCGGGACAGGGAGAGGCGGTCGTGAGGTCGGTCGGCGACGCGACCTTTTTGGGTCAGATATCGCGCGAGATACAACAGTCAACGCGCGAAAGTCCGCTTCGTGTCAGGCTGACCAAGCTTGCCGGACAGATCAGCCGCATAGGATATTTTATGGCGGCGATGGTTGTTCTGGCGTATCTTTTCAATGCTTTTGTGCTTGATAGCGGTTTTAAGGCAGACGTGATACTGTTCAAGCTTGCAAACACACCCTATCTTCTCCAAAAGCTGATGGCGGCGTTCACGCTGGGGTTGACAGTTATAGTTATGGCAGTCCCGGAGGGACTGCCTATGATGATAGCAGTCGTGCTATCATCAAATCTTCGTAAGATGATGTGGGATAACGTGCTGGTTCGTAAGGCAGTAGGCATCGAGTCGGCGGGGAGCATGAACATTCTGTTCACCGACAAGACCGGAACTCTGACCGAGGGTCGTCCCGGACTCGGCGCACTGTTGCTGGGTGACGGACGGGTGCTTGAGTCCCCCGCCGAGCTGCAGGGCAGTGTGGCAGATATGTTTTCTCTGTCGGGCAGATACAATACGGTCTCTGAGCTTGGAAAGGACGGTCGGGCGGTTGGAGGCAATGCTGCGGACAGAGTTTTGCTTGAAAGCGCTCTGCCGATAGATGGCAAGGTATTGTCTCGGATAGCTTTTGATAGCAAAAGAAAATGCTCAAACGCCACAGTTATATTCCGCGAAGCACGCTATGACTTGATAAAGGGAGCTCCGGAGGTGATACTTCCGCGTGTCAGACGCGCTATGACGGAAAACGGAGACATAAAGCCTTTTTCGCAAGAACGTTTCTCACGCAAGATCAAGGAGTTTACCTCTCGTGGCGGTCGAATGCTCATCATCGCCTTTTCCAAAGGTGATGATCGAGATTTGACTCTCGTTTGTGCCGTAGAGCTTGTTGACCGCGAGCGGCCCGAGGCGAGGGGGGCTGTGGAGGATCTGCAGGGAGCCGGGGTGCAGGTCGTAATGATCACGGGGGACAACCGCGACACAGCTCGCAGTATTGCCGAGCGGTGCGGGATCGTAACGAGAGAGAAAGACGTTTGTCTGACGTCAGATGAATTAGCTCGACTTTCGGACCATCGTTTGAAGGAGCTGTTACCGAGCTTAGCCGTTGTTGCGCGAGCCTTGCCTACTGACAAAAGCCGTCTCGTTCGAATCGCTCAGGAGGCGGGCCTTGTTGTCGGAATGACGGGGGACGGAGTCAACGACGCGCCCGCGCTTCGTTGTTCTGACGTCGGCTTTGCTATGGGAACGGGGAGCGGAGTTGCCAAAGACGCCGGTGATATAGTTATACTTGATAACAACCTTGCATCGATAGTTAAGGCGGTGCTGTATGGAAGGACGGTCTTCAAGAGCATTCGAAAGTTCATAACACTTCAGCTGACGATGAACCTTTGTGCCTGCGGAGTTTCGATGATAGGTCCGTTCGTTGGGATCGACTCACCCGTGACGGTGGTGCAGATGCTATGGATAAACGTGATAATGGATACTCTCGGCGGTCTTGCCTTTGCAGGTGAGCCACCTCGTCGCCGATATCTGAGGGAAGCGCCAAAGCGACGTGACGAGCCGATACTCAATTCTTATATGATAAACTCGCTTTTACTTCACGGGGGATTTACCTTGGCTATAAGCATAGCTTTTTTGAAGCTACCGTCAATAGAAGCGGGATTTAGAACGGTTTCGGGAGACCTTTGCCATTTGACCGCCTTTTTTGCCTTTTTTATCTTTTCGAGCGTTTTGAACTGTATCAACGCCAGGACCGATCGACTAAACGTTTTCAACGACATAGGGAAAAACCGAGCTTTTGTTCTGATAATGGCGGCGATATGTGCGATACAGGTTGCATTCATTTATCTTGGCGGAAGCGTTTTACGTACCATGCCGCTGACGCTGAACGAGCTTGGAAGAACGCTACTGTATTCGTTGGCGGTCATTCCCGCCGAGTTCTTGAGAAAGCTCATCTGGCGAGCTACCGGCAGAAAAAACGGTTATTAATATTTTGTGGGGGATTCAGATATGACCAAGAATAATAAAAAAAGGCGCCCGGTCGTCGAGGCGACTCCGCAGGGCGCAATAAAGTCGGCGTTACCGGGAACGGCGGCGGCTCTTGTTTCGGCGTTAGTGATGACACTACTGGGCGCGTTGATTGCTCTGCTTTGTCCCGATCCGGGGGCTGCCGCAAGGATCGTGGGGTATGCAGTGTTATACCTGTCGGCTTTCGTGGGAGGATTTTACGCTTACCGCCGTTGCCGTGCCTATCCTCTTTTGTGCGGACTTTACACCGGACTGAGCTATACTGCATTGACAATACTGCTTTCGTTATTGCTTCAAATCGACGAGGGTGGACTTTCTCCGGCTTTGGCGTTTTTACTCAGAGCACCGATCGTATTAACGGCAATCGTTGGAGGCGTTGCGGCGTCGTACTCGCCTAAAAGACGGCGCAAGAGAAGAAGATAAAACGCAAAAAAACGATGCTTTTTCATCGGTTTTTTGCGTACAGTCTCGTTTTCTGAGAAAACTTATTTGATCTCGACGGTTGCGCCGGCCTCTTCAAGCTGCTTCTTGAGAGCCTCTGCCTCTTCCTTCGAGCAACCTTCCTTGAGAGCCTTGGGAGCACCCTCAACGAGGTCCTTAGCTTCCTTAAGGCCAAGTCCGGTGAGCTCACGGACAACCTTGATAACGCCGAGCTTCTTGTCGCCGAATCCTGCAAGGATAACGTCGAACTCGGTCTTCTCCTCTGCGGCGGGAGCAGCAGCACCAGCTGCGGCAACAACGCCAACGGGAGCAGCGGCGGATACGCCGAACTCTTCCTCAACGGCCTTAACGAGCTCGTTCAGCTCGAGAATGGTAAGAGCTTTGATTTCTTCAACTATAGCATTGATCTTTTCGGATGCCATTATTGTTTACCTCCAAATAAATGTAAATGTGTTGTGTTTTTGAGTTGTGATTCGGGAACAGATCAGGCCTCTGCCGGAGCTTCCTCAGCGGGAGCAGCAGCATCGGTGTTCTCTCCATCCTTGTCGACGATAGCCTTGATCGCGTAAGCGAACTTGTAGACCGGCGACTGGATGCTTCCGAGGAACTTCGCAATAAGAACTTCCTTTGCAGGAATGTCTGCAAGAGCCTCAACGGTCTTTGCGTCAACGACGGCACCGTCAAGGTATCCGGCGAGAATGGTGAAGGACTCGATCTTATCGGCGTACTTCTTGAGTACCTTTGCGGGAGCAACTGCATCGTTTTCGCTGATAGCGATAGCAGTCATTCCGGAGAGATGCTCCTTCAGTCCGTCAAGACCGACCTGCTCGCAGGCGCGACCGGTCAGAGAATTCTTCTGAACCATGTACTTAACGCCGGCTTCACGCAGAGCCTTACGAAGCTGGGTATCGTCCTCGACCGTTATACCCTGGTAGTTAACCAGAACGCCCGAGACCGAGTTTCTCATCTGTTCGGCGAGGTCAGCAACTGTTTTCTGTTTCTGTGCAAGAATAGCATTGCTGGGCATTTTCTAAACCTCCCATTTGAAATAAAAAAATCTTTCCCCGCACACACTTTTTGCGAGGAAAGATAACAATAACTGACTGTAAAGTTATAAAATCGTCCTCGGCAGGGAAGCGGTGCTTTTACGTGAACCTGCTGTCTTTGGATAACAGACGGAATTATATCACATTTACATTCACTTGTCAATAGTATTTTAAAAAAATATTTTAATTTTCTTGATTACATTCAAAAATCTTACGCGCGGCGGACACTGCCTTTTCTCTGAGCCAGTCGGGAGAGAGTATTTTTATCTCAGAATCAAGCGACATAATAACTCCGAGGAAAAGCTCAACGCTATGAAACTCGCAAACGTACAGGTTCTTTCGCGGGCGCTGAGAGGTGACGAAGTTCTTCAGCTCCATTGCCGCCATCTTGTCCGGAACGTAAAGCTCGGCGGTGTAGGGGATCTGAAGCTGAACGACCGCGTCTCCCAAGGGGGCGCTTGGGTTGACCCTTGAAGCGATACCCGAATAGTCGTCATCGTTGCCTGCGGTTATCTGGGTCTGCAAAGAGAAGCAACGGTCGTAATAAAAGCCGCGGTGGGTAGGGCAGTAGACCAGCGGTGCACCGAGAACGTTCTTCATATAATTTATATCGCGCTCGGCGGTACGCTTCGAAATGTCAAACCGTTCCGCAAGCAGACTTTCGTTTGGATATTTTCCTGCCGCGATACGGTTGTGCATCCACTGTATGCGTGAGTTCCTTTGCTGCATGGTGTGCTCCTTTAATATCAGTTTTCGTCAGAGGGGAGATCTGCGGTGCCGTCTTCCTCTTCGGTGAAGATCTCGACGGGGGTCTGGTCAGCTATGCGCTCAAATATGTCGCGCGCAAGGACGTAAACCGTCGATCTGACTGCTATGTAGCAGAAGATAGCGAGAGAGACGAGAAGGTAGACCAGATAGGTGGGATACGCGGGAGCTTTTATTATTCCGGCAGCCATACCGACAAGATACGGGACTGACGCCGCGCCTGCAAAGAAGAGAGTAACGATGCCAAAAGCAAAATAAAGACGGGGCATCGGCTTGTTGAGCGGAACTCTGAGCTCGTAAAGCACCCAGACCATAAAAAAGATCAATGAAAGCTGAGTCAGGAGCTTTATGGGGGCATTCATTGAAATGCTCAGGTCGAAATAACTGATGGAAAGATAGATAGCGACCGCAATTGGGACCGAGAAGCCGAACAGGGCGTGTCTTTCACTCAGCTTTCCGTCCTGCGGAAAGCAGTTGAGGATAAAGTATACTGCCGAGATGAAGGAAAACAAAGCTCCGACGCCGAGCAATGCGGGGTCGGCGGTCGCGATACCCGTAAAGGTGTTACAGACCATTGACAGACCGAGCAGAGCGCCTAGCAGTATCATTCCCGCACAGAAAAAGATCAGTGCAATAAAAGCGGAGGGCAGAGCTACGGGAGCGGACAGAGGAGCGTCACCGTTCAGCTCTCCCTTGGGCGTCGTTATGACCGTGACTGCCGCGAGCGCGCAGATCACGATGCACATGCCCTTGAAGATCGAATAGAGCACCGAAGTCTTGAAGTATCCCGAAGAGATGTCGTAGTCGGTGAAAAGTGCGACGGTGAGCAATATTATTGCGAGACCGGTCAGAATGAACGAGGCGTAAAGCCAGACCTTTAGGTTTTTTGAAAGCTTTTGCATAACGGTGTCCTTTGCTCTGCTGCACGTATAATAAATAGGTAGGCTTTTGCCGAGGGCAGCAGTAAGTCTTCATTATATATAATATATAAAGTATAGCACGATTTTTGCTTAATTGCAATAGAAAATCGCTCAGCGAGGCAAGGGTTTTGTCAAATATGGACCTGTTTGTGCAAAACGAACAAAAATTCACGCAAAAATTCTTAAAAAATCTACATAAATATTTTTTTTACAACTGTTGATTTTTTTGACTTTATATGATATAATAGTCGAGCTTGATGTGCGATGAAACGGGAGATTGCGGTCTCGGGGACGCCCGAACCGGTAACTTCCGCGGAGTATGTCCGATAAACGGGCGAACGTAACAGACCGGAACACACTAAAAACGAGTGTTTTTTCAGGTCCCCTTACACCCGGAATTTGTCCTGCCGGATGCTGCCGGCGCGCGACGAATGCCGGTATTTTGCGGGGAAACCAAAGAAACGCGCGGAACCGTGTTCAAGGAGTACGCCCCATTTCGAAAT
>JAZKZA010000116.1:0-4449 GCA_045612445.1 Eubacteriales bacterium
GTTGCAACGCCCTCTGCCCCGTGCGAGATAGCCCAGCAAACTCCGTATACAGTAGCAACTATAAGGTTCGGTATGTTTGCAACCAGCGAGATGATGAAGCCGAGCCACGGTCTGCGCTCCAGCTTGCCGACGTCCATCGAAACACGGTCGGTCGCACCGATCTCCCACGCGTTCGTGTATATCAGAAACAGATAGAACAACACGGCAAAGACGCCGGTGAGCACCAGCGCCGTATCGCCGCCACCGGTCACGGCAAACGCCAAGACCGCGCCGAAAAGACCGATCGCCGCCTGCGTCACAAACATTTTTACAATTCTATAAGAATACCTGCTAAAAAAATCCTTCATACGAAACTCCATAAAGCGTATTTTAACATATCTGTCGAGCATCTTTAACAAGGTGCTTATTGACATCCGCATTTTTTTATATTATAATATAAAAATAGTGAATATTTCTACACTTTACACAAAAATTTACACTTAATGAACAAACGTTAAAAATTTACTCTTTTCTCGTTTATTTATAGGAGGTAAAAATGCCGTACAAGGTCGAGTTGAATGACTTTCCGCCGTTGCTTCGCGAATTTGCGGGCTATAAGTCGGCGATCCAGGGCTGCTCGCCCAAAACGGTCAACGAATACCTTCTCGACCTGCGAACCTTTCTTCGCTACCTCCTCGCCGTCCGAAACGGAATACTTCCCGACTCGGAGGAGTTTTTGTCGATAGACATAAAGCCCTGCGATCTTGACTTTTTCAAGGAGATCACCGCAGAGGACATCTACGGCTTTCTGCTCTATACCGGAGACGTTCGAAAAAACCTCCGTTGCGCCAAGGCTCGCAAGCTATCTGCAATAAAGGCGTTTTTCAAGTATCTGACCGTCAAGCGCCACCTGCTTGAGACAAACCCCGCGATCGACATCGAAAGCCCCAAGGCACAAAAGACGTTGCCCAAGTTCTTGACGCTTGAGGAAAGTCTGCACCTTCTCGATACGGTTCGAAACGACGCCGAATCGCGCAACGTCGTTCGGGACTACGCGATAGTGACCCTCTTTCTCAACTGCGGCATGCGAGTTTCGGAGCTGGTCGGTATAAATCTTCGCGACCTTCACCCCGACCTGATCTCGTTGAGAGTCGTCGGCAAGGGCTCGAAGGAGCGAATGATCTATCTCAACGAGGCTTGCCGCACCGCACTTTCGGAGTATCTGCAGATCCGTCACGGCGAGCGTTACAAAACCGTCACCGATCCCGCGCTGTTCCTTTCGGCACGCAGTTCGCGTATGACAGTTCAGGGAGTTCAGTGGACAGTATACAAGTATCTTGATATGGCAGGCTACGGTGCACGACACCTGTCTGTGCATAAGCTTCGTCATACCGCCGCGACCTTGATGTACCAGACAGGTGAGGTCGATGTTCGCGTGCTCAAGGATATTCTCGGTCACGAGCAGCTAAACACCACGCAGATATACACCCACGTCTCGGACAACAGTATGAGAGAAGCGATGGAACGCAATCCCCTCTCAAGAAAATCGCAAAGCAAGGAATAGGATAAAGCTATGGATCTTACAAATTTCAGTCTGCTCTTCCCTGATATCGAGTCTCAAAGAGCGCATTACGCCGGTGAAAACGTGCCCGACATAGATATGTTCGTTCTCGACGAGCTGGGTCTTCTCGACGTTTTCGATCTGCATAACCGCGATCTGAACGAGTTCGTCACCTCCGACCCCGCAGTTATGCGCTACAGAATGGATACCTTTGCCGATATGCTTGAAAACGAGAGCGTATCGAAAACTCTCAACCGTCTTATCCCCATACTTGGCGACATTATGGAGCTTCGCCGTCTGGAGGCGGATAGCGGAGACGCGTATTCCTATCTCACGAGCATCACCGAGATCGAGCTTTATATTTCGAGCATAGATACCCTTCACTCGGGTCTTTCCGAGGTGCGCCAAAGGCTCAAGGGTAAGGCGCTCTCAACCCTGGCAGACCGCATAGCCGAGCTTGCCGAGAGCGAATACTACTCCGAGCTTAACCAAAAGCTCTCCGAGCTGACCAACCGCGTTCGCGATATAAAGAGCGTCACGATCGGTGTCAATCTCGACGCCCAGCTCCGCCCCGCAGAGGCAGGAGTTCTGTCTATAAACCCCCAGCCCTTCCGCTCGGGAGACGTTCTTGAAAAGATACTCCGTCTCAACTTCAAGGACGACGAGTACACCTGCATCGCTCAGCTCGTTCCCTTCGGCAAAAAGCAGACCGACAACCAAAAAACGGCGCTGTCTCTCGCCTTCACCTCGGCGATCAACGAGGTCTATAAATCCTCGCTTCGCTCCTGGAAGAAGATAGTTCAGGCGTACGTTCTTGAGAACACCGACTTCCTTCTCAATCTGATGCCCGAGATCGAGTTCTTTGTAAAGGGCACCGAGATGCTTCGCAGATTGCGCGACAAGGGAAACAAGCTCTGCTCTCCCGAGATACGTCCGGCGTCCGAGCGCGCCTTCTCTGCAAAGGCGTTGTATAACCCCTGCGTCGCTTTGAAGATCGACGGAAGCATCGTTACAAACGATCTTGAATTTGATGATAACGCCACGATATACGTTCTGTCCGGTCCTAACCGAGGTGGTAAATCTGTCATAACCTGCGCCGTCGGACACGCCCAGGTCATGATGCAGCTTGGTATGTTCGTACCTGCCGACTCGGCTGTTATCAGTCCCGTCGACGCGATATTCACCCACTTCCCCACCGGCGCTGAGGACACCATCGACAAGGGTCGTCTCGGTGAGGAGTGCGACCGACTCCGCGAGATATTCACCGTCATCTCGCCCGAGTCTCTCGTGCTGATGGACGAATCCTTCTCCTCCACCGGAGCTTACGAGGCGTCCTATATCGCCGCCGAGGTTCTGGCTGCGCTCAGTCACGTCGGTTGCCGTTGTATGTTCTCGACCCACCTCCACCAGCTCACCTCCGAGCTTGACGGCATCAACGAACGTGCAAAAGAAGCCGGACGCGCATTGATAGACACGCTGGTCGCCGGTATGGAGACCGGTCAGCGCTCCTTTAAGATACTCCGCAAAAAGCCGGACGGCAAGAGCTACGCCCGCGATATCGCCGAAAAATACGGCATAACCTACGATTCTATCGTCACGAATTTTGATAACCGCACTAAACAGTAACGAGGTAAAATCATGGAAAACAAGCTTCTGAAACTTATTGAAAACGATGCGACTCTGACCCCCGAGCAGCTTTCTGCTATGCTCTCAAAGGAGGTCGGCGAGATCAGAGCCATTATCGAGAGCTTTGAGCGCGAGGGAGTCATTCTCGGACGTCAGTCGCTGATAGATTGGGACAAGACCGACCGTGAATACGTCACTGCATTCATCGAGGTCAAGATCCAGCCCCAGCGCGACCGCGGCTTTGATACCGTTGCTGAAAAGATATATAATTACCCCGAGGTCAAGAGCCTTTATCTTATGTCGGGAGGCTTTGATTTTGTCGTTATGATCGAGGGTCGTACTATGCGCGAGGTCGCTTATTTCGTGGCTCAAAAGCTCGCTACCATCGAGTTCGTAACCTCTACCTCGACACACTTCGTTCTGAAGAAATTTAAGGATAAGGGAGTCGTTTACAAAGCTCCCGAGCTTGATGAAAGAGAAATCGGTGGCGTATGATAGATTATTCAAAGGTTCTCTCCCCCACCGTTTGCTCCATCGCGCCGTCGGGTATCCGAAAGTTCTTCGACCTGCTTGATGGACGTGATGACGTCATCGGTCTGACGGTCGGTCAGCCCGACTTTGTAACTCCGTGGCATATCCGCGAGGCAGGTATCGCCTCGCTTGAGCGCGGAAAGACCTATTACACCTCAAACGCCGGTACTATACAGCTCCGCGAGGCTATCTCGAACTATCTCGTTCGCCGCTTTGATATGCCGCGCTACGACCCAAAAAACGAGATCGTCGTCACAGTCGGCGGTAGCGAGGCAATAGACATCGCAATGCGCTCGCTGCTCACCCCGGGAGATGAGGTCGTGATCCCCAATCCCGCCTTCGTTTGCTACGAGCCGCTGGTCAGAATGACGGGAGCGACTCCCGTTATAGTAGACACCCTGCTTGAGGATCGCTTCAAGCTCACCCCCGACGCCCTCCGCGCCGCTATAACCCCCAGAACCAAGCTGGTCGTTCTCCCCTTCCCGAACAACCCTACGGGAGCTATAATGACCCGCGAGGAGCTTGAGGATATTGCCGAGATACTTCGAGACACGAATATCGTCGTGCTTTCAGACGAGATATATGCCGAGCTGACCTTCGGTCAACGTCACGTGTCGATAGCCTCGCTTGACGGTATGCGAGAGCGCACCATCGTTGCAAGCGGATTTTCAAAGGCGTATGCCATGACGGGCTGGCGACTCGGTTATCTTTGCGCCCCCGCGCCGCTGACCGCCCAGATGCTCAAGCTGCAT
>JAZKZA010000117.1:0-14302 GCA_045612445.1 Eubacteriales bacterium
CGCGCTACCAATTGCGCCACACCTCGATGTGTTAGATTATATCAGATTTCTCTCGCTTTTGCAAGGGTATACCGTCATTTTTTAGCCGTCCTCCGTTACTTTTTTTGTCGACGGAGGACGGTCGTTTTACTCTTTTCTCAATGGCAACAGGGTGAGTTGAAAAAGTTTTTCAGATCCACCTTGGCGCGTCCCTTTTCGTCGGGCGCAAAGCCGATCGCCTTGACTGTCACGCGGTCGGTCGTATCGTCGTCAAAGTAGGCGTAACGAACCCCCAGCGTATCTATGAAGTTCAGCGTTCCGCGGCAGAGCATAAGCATATACTCGAAGCGTTCGTCGTTCGGTGCGCAGTTGAGCGTGACGATCACGCCTCCCTCGGGCGCGAGCTTGAACTGACACACCCCCACCGTTCTTTCTCCGTCGAGCAGCTTATATGCCAGCAGCTCGGCTCGGTAGGGTGCGCCGCAGAGCAGGCAGGCGTTCTCCTGCTCGTGTTTATCCTGTATCGGCAGTACCGAAAGCATACTTTTTTTACTTCTTCCTTTCTCGTTGGTTTACATCAGTGCGAGGACGAAGGTCGCCAGCATCACGCCGATGGCGGCGATCATTGCGGGGTCGGTATAGATCAGTCTTGCGACTCCGCCCCGTACCGTGAACTCGGGCTCGTCGAAGCGCATCTTCCGTGCTCGAGCTATCGCAACGACAACTCCCGTCACGACCAGTATCGCGCCGCCGACGAGGGTGGCAAACACGGCAAACAGAACGAATAATTCGTATGCGGTCGCGGTCGTTGGGTCCTCTGCGAGGCGCTCGATGATAGCGAGGTTCTCGTCGCTCAGAAGGTAGGGCATAGCAACGCTGCCGAGCAGGTTTATGCCGACGTGAAGGCCTATCGTATACAGTATATTGCGGGTCTTGGCGTAAACATACGCGAAGATGAAGCCGAGCGTGGCGGCGTAGAAGAACTGACGTATATTACCGTGGAACAGCCCGAAGATGAGTCCCGACAAAAGGCACGCCTGAAGCTCACCGAAGGGGAGAACTCGGTCGACCAGCAGCTTACGGAAGACCAGCTCCTCCATTATCGGGGCGACGATGCAGGCGAACACGACGGTCACCCAGACGGGCGACGTACTGACTATAGTTGATAGTCCGTCGGTATTACCGAGCTGACCGTTCGACAGGACGTTTATGAGCTGTGTGAGGTAAAAGCCGAGGTAGTTGAGCAGTATCATTGCCGAGAGGCAGACGGTACAGACGCCTAAAAATCTGAGCTTACCGAAGGGTCGTTTTTCACCGATCGGTGCGTACTGACGGGGCAGAGCGCGCCAAAAGAGCGGTACGGCGACGAGGTAGAGCGGCACTAAAGAAAGAAACCAGTTAAACGACCAGTGGCTATAGAACGCCGTGCCGTAGAAGGCGAAGACGAGGACGTACTGCAGTGCCATCGAGACGGTGCGAATTAGCAGGCAAGCCAGACCTATCCGCGCGAAATAGTGCTTCAGGGAGCTCGCTTCGAGCTCGCGTTTGATCGAGAGATTTTCGTTCATCTTATTTCCTCAGCTTGTTTTCGTGAGAGTTGATTCTGCAAAGCCTGAAGACGAGACCTATCGGCAGTCCCCAGAGCATCGTTCCGAGAAATTCGGGGATCAGCAGACCGACGGCGAGCGTGATGACGTTGACCCGTCCTGCAGTAAGCAGCAGGCAGAGGGCGGTCACGACTGCGCCGAAGGCGGCGCTCGCGGCGAGCCAGAGCAGATAGCGCAGATATCCGATCCAGAAGTGGGACGTCTTATCGTGCGACGAGCGGCGCGCGGCAACGGCTATCAGCCATCCCCCAAGACAGTATGCGAGCGGGAGTACCGACACGCCGACTCCACCGAGCGCATCGGCGAAAAAGCCTGCCGCAAGACCGACGAGCATTGCCGTTTTCTCGCCGTCAAAGAAGGCAGCTCCCGCAACGAGGCAGAGCAGCAGTGACGGTGTCGTTCCGAAAAGACCGATCCGCGCTCCCAGTGTAGACTGGAAAACGGCGGTCACGAATATTATTGCGGCGTAGACCCAGACGGGCGCGCCGATGCTTTTATTTCTCATGGCCGTTGTCCTCGGGCGGCGCTTCCTCGGTCACGCTTTTTTCGGTGACGATCAGCACGAAGCCGAGTTCGTCGAAGTCAACGGCGGGCTCGATGACGTAGGTGGTCATTCGGCTGTACTTATCCTTGGTGGACGAGACGATCTTGCCGATCGGCAGTCCTGCGGGGTAGATGTTTCCGTAGCCGCTGGCATAAAGCGTCGAGCCGACCGAAAGCCCCGAAACGTCGGAGGTCATAATACAAAGCCCGTCTGCACGGTGCTCGACCGAGCCCTCGACCGTACCGTACGCCCCCTCGGGCGAATACGCTCCGACGGCGGAGGTGGGGTCGGTTATCGCGACGGCACGACACCAGGTCAGACCGACCTCGCGGACGTAGCCGACCACTCCCTCGGGAGTTATGACCGCCATATTGACCTCGATGCCGCTTTCCGAGCCGCGATCGAGGGTATAGGTGACCGAATAGCTGTTCGACGAGCGACCTATTACGCGAGCGTCCTTGAAGGTGTACTCCGAATAGGTGTCAACAAACCCGAGCTGCTGACGAAGCCAGTCGTTTTCTCCCTCGGCGAGCTCGGCGCGCGCGGCGTCCTGACGGTACTTTTCAAGCTCGGCGCGAAGCTCGGCGTTTTCCTTGACGAGGGCGTCCACCCCCGAAAAGTACTCGGCAAAGCCCTCGACTCCGTCTGCCGCCCAGTTAAATACGGCGCGGAAGGGAGTTGCGACGAGAGACACGCCCGAGCGAAGAAGGTCGAAGCCTCCCATCAGCGACAGGACGGTCGAAAAAAGGCACAAAAATATCGCAACGGCGACGGTTATTACGAAAAACTTACTTTTTAGTAGCTTCATTTTTAATTATTTCTGGCGGAAATGTACGGCGTCGGCGTAGCTTTCAGCGCTCTCGATAACGCGACCGATGCCGCGGCAAACGCTTTCAAGCGGAGATTTGGCAACCGTGACGCGAACGCCGGTACGCTCGGCGATAAGGGTGGGCAGACCGCAGAGCAGCGCGCCGCCACCCGTCATCATTATGCCGAAATCGAGAATGTCGGCGGCGAGCTCGGGCGGGGTGTCCTCAAGGCAGGAGCGAACGGTATCTATTATCTGCTCGATGGGGTCCTTCATCGCCTCACGGATCTCGGGGGTGGAGACGACCAGCGTCTCGCCCTGACCGGTGCGGAGCGAGCGACCGAATATTCTCATGCTTCCGCGGTCGAAGCGGGGGTGAGCCGAGCCTATCTTCTTTTTTAGCATCTCGGCGGTGGTCTCACCGATGAGCAGCTTGTGGCGGGTCTTCATATGTTGGATTATGGCGTTGTCCAGATCGTCGCCGCCGATGCGCAGCGAGTGCGAAACAATGATACCTCCGAGCGACAGAACTGCCGCCTCGGTCGTACCGCCGCCAACGTCAACTATCATAGAGCCGCGAGCACCGGCAACGCGAAGTCCTGCGCCGATAGCGGCGGCGATCGGCTCTTCTATCAGGGCGACCGACTTTGCTCCCGCCTCAAACGCAGCGTTCTCGATGGCGAGCTTTTCGACCTCGGTAACGCCGTAGGGCATACAGATTATGACCGACGGACGGTTGAAAAATCCCCCGGCATCGATGCTGCCGAGAAACTCGTGGAGCATCATAGAGGCGATCTCGAAGTCGGCAACGACGCCCCCCTTGAGAGGACGGTACGCCGTTATCCTGCCGGGGGTCTTGCCGATCATGCGCTTTGCCTCAAGTCCGACGGCGAGAACGCGCTTTGTCTGGTTTTCGACGGCGACCACCGACGGCGCGCGAAGAACGACGCCCTTGCCGCCGACGTATATCATGGTGTTTGCCGTTCCAAGGTCAATACCGATCTTTTTACCCATTTCAGCACCTCACGAGTCAGATGATAGCGAGTTCGACGTCGAACTCGTCGAGAAGAGTTTTGTACAGAAGACGGACGGGAAGACCGACGACGTTAAAGTAATCTCCGTCGATCCCGTCGATATAGAGCGAAGCGATGCCCTGTATGGCGTACGCGCCTGCCTTGTCGTAGGGCGCGCCGAGGGCGATACATTTGTCAACGTCGTGCTCGGAAAGCTCGGCAAAGCGAACGCGAGTCACCTCGTGAGCCGTTACGACCTTTGAGCCGCGAGCGACGCAGATGCCCGAATAGACCTCGTGGGTCTTGCCGGAGAGAAGCTTGAGAATATCTGCCGCCTCTTCGGCGTTTTTCGGCTTACCGAGCGCTCGTCCTCCCGCCCAAACCACGGTGTCGCAGGCGATGACGACGTCGTTTTCGTCAACGCGCTCACACACGTCAAGCGCCTTTTGACGGGCAAGCTCCTCGGTCAGCTCGCCGGGAGTGTTGGCGTTTGAGTACTCGTCGGTGCAGGGGGCTGCGACCTTGAAGTCAACGCCGAGGTTTTTAAGTATTTCGGAGCGTCGGGGTGAGGTCGACGCAAGAATTACAGCCATTTATGCTTTACCCGTTGATCCGAAGCCGCCCGCGCCGCGTTCGGTCTCGTCCAGCACGTCGCTCTCGAGGAACTTGACCGAGCAGACCGGAAGGAAGAAGAGCTGGGCGATACGGTCGAGAGGGTTGACGGTGTAGGGGACGTCCGAGTGGTTGATCAGACAAACTCCGATCTCACCGCGGTAGTCCGAGTCGATAACACCGATGCCGTTTGCAAGCGTGATACCGCTTTTGACACCAAGCCCCGAGCGACCGGCAACGATAGCGACCACGCCCGACGTTTCGGGGGCGATCGAGACGCCGGAGGGGAAGCTGCGACGCTCGCCGGGAGCGAGGGTAACGCTCTCGTCGATCATAGCGCGCAGGTCAACTGCGGCAGAGCCGGCGGTGGCGTATTCGGGACAAGCAGCCCCGCGCGAGAGCTTGATCTTAACGTTTATATCCATAGGGAGAAAGCTCCTTTCACGATGCTTTTTCAGTGTTGATCAAAGGATAAAATCCTTCATCTTAATTATAACACATATATTTTCTCTTTTCAAGGGGGAGTTCAAATATTTCGACAAAGCTATCGCCGCACGACCGATTGGTAATTTTTACCAATGACCGATGGAAAAATTTGTAAAACATTTCGCGGCAATAACTATTGCCAAATTTACCAAAATATGGTAAAATAATGCTGTCACAACGAGACAGAAATTTTTGATTTCGGCTGAAAAATAAAGAAATCACCGAAAGGAACGAGGTAAATATGGAATACAGTGCAAAAATACTCATAGCAGACGAGAACCCCGCCCAGCGTCAAAGTCTTCACGATTCGCTCTCGGCAGCGGGATTCAGGTTCGTCGAGGAGGCAACGAACGGCGAGGAGGCGCTTCTCAAGATATCGAGGAGTCACCCCGACGTGGTGGTGATCGACGTTTGGCTCTCGAGGCTGGACGGCATCGGCGTTCTTCGAAACAGTCGTGCGCTTGACTACGGTAAGGACAGCGCACCGTCGTTTATCGTGGTGTCGATGGTGTCGAACCAGAGCATTTTTCTTGAGGCGATGGGGGCGGGAGCGGAGCTTTGCCTGCTCAAGCCGTACGACGTGAAAAGTCTTTGCGAGCATATCGGCGAGATACTGAAGAACCGTAAAAGGGGCGGCGAGGTGTCTGTGCCGACGCCGACGCCGACACCCGACGACCGAACGCCAGACATCGAGACGCAGGTCACGAAGATCATACACCAGATCGGCGTTCCGGCGCACATCAAGGGCTATCAGTATCTGCGAAGCGCGATACTTCTGACAGTCAAGGACAGCGACGTGATAAACTCGGTGACCAAGGTGCTTTACCCCTCGGTGGCGAAGAAGTACGCCACTACGACGTCGCGTGTTGAGCGAGCCATCCGCCACGCGATCGAGGTCGCGTGGGATCGCGGCGACGTTGATACCTTGAACAGTTATTTTGGATACACCATTCAGAATAACAGAGGAAAACCGACTAATAGCGAGTTTATTGCGATGATTGCGGATAATTTGCGCTTGAAGTATAAGTTGTATTAAAAAACGGGCGAACAACGTTCGCCCGTTTTATTCGCGGAGCTTGGCTCGGCGTTCTTTATGGTCGGGGAGGATCGACGCGACGAGCGCGTGAAATTCCCGTCCGTGGTTTTTATGCCGTATATGCGCCAGCTCGTGCACTACGACGTAGTCTATCTCCTCCGCCGTCCGTTGCATCAGTCGGCAGGAAAAGCACAGTCTGTTTTTCGGTGAGCAGCTTCCGTAGCGGCTTCTTGCGGCGGTCACCGTGATGCCCGTCGGCGTCAGGCCCATTATTTTTGAATAGTATTCGACCCGCGCAGGCAGCGTTCGTTTTGCCAGTTCGGTCAACTCGCGAAGCTCGTCGGGCGTCGGCTCGGGCGGCGGGGCGGGGAGGCTCGACATTCTCTCGAGCTGTCGTTCTATCCACGCGCGGTCCTTCTCGACTATTCTCTCAAGCTCGCCGTCGGTTATACGCCGCGGGGCGCGAACGACCACCGTGCCGTCTCTTTTTACCTGTATCGCAACGGTTTTTCGGTCGGAGCGTACCAACGTAAAGTCTATCGTCCTCATCGGCTTATCCCTTGGTGGTATAGAGCGACGAGACGTTGTCCGAATAGGCGTCCATAACGTCGCGAACGACGCTTGCGGCAATACCTCCGGTATTACCCTGCTCAACGAAGCAGGTGACGCTTATCTTGGGCGATTCATAGGGGGCGTACGCCACGAACAAAGCGTTATCGCGCTGACCGGCGCGCTGCGCCGTACCCGTTTTTCCCGCAACGGTGTACTTTGCCGAGGCAAAGGCGTCGCGAACGTAGGACGAGGCGTCCTTGCCGTAAACGACGTCGTACATACCGCGAAGCACCGTTTTGATATCCTCGTCGGTCACACCGAGCGGCGAAAGCTCGCCCAGGACGGTGACGGGGGTGGAGTAGTAGGGGTCGCTCGCACCGTACTCGCGCACCGACTTCAAAAGGTGCGCCGAATACCTCGTGCCTCCGTTTGCGATCATCGAGATATACTGCGAGATCTGAAGCGGGGTCGCCGAGTTCAGCTGACCTATCGCCGCCATGTACGCCAGCTCGTCCGATATAGAGCCGATCGCCTCGGGGGTCGAGGCGTTCAGACCGATCTCGATGCCGGTCGGTTGACCGAAGCCGTAGGCTTCGGCGTATTTTTTTATTACGTCGAGCGACAGATCGTCGCCCAGCTTTGCAAAGAAGTAGTTACACGAGCGCTCAAGCGCTTTTTCAACGCCGATGTTGCCGCAGCACTCGCCGTCCGAGATATAGTGCGAGCATTTCATGCCATTATAGCTGCCATGGGTCAGAATATTTGTGTAGCTTTCGATCAGACCCTCGTTGAGTGCGGCGAGCGCCATACCGACCTTGAAGGTCGAGCCGGGCTCGTACGCCGAGATCGCTCGGTTCAGCTCCAGCTCGGGGGCGGATGCCAGAGCGAGTATCTCACCGGTGTTTGGGTCGGTCGCCGCGACCGCCCCTCCGACGCCGCTCTGCTCGAGTATTCGCTTGGCGAGCGAGTCCTCGGCGGACATCTGAACGTTTATGTCGATGGTCAGCCAGACGTCCTTGCCGGCGATCGGCTCTTTTACCCAATAGGTGTCGATGACCGAGCCGTCGTCGTCCTTGACAATGGCGAGCGTACCGTCCACCCCGCGAAGATACTTCTCGAAGGCGAGCTCACAGCCCGACCGACCGACCTTGGCGTCAAGACGGTAGCCCTGCGAGGTATAGTACTCACCCTTTTCGGCGGTGATACTGCCGATCGTGCCGAGGATATGGGCGGCGTACCTGCCTCCCTCGGGGTTTTGGTAGTTGTATATACGGCTCGCCTCTGCCGAGACGGTGATGCCCTCAAGGTGACGCTCGAGAACGGCGGAGATGAGTCGTTGATCGATGTTTTCAGCCAGAACGTAGGGCGAGAGAACGCCGAAGTCACTTGCCGCGAGGTCGTAGCGCAGGGAGACTAAGCGCTCTATCTGCTCGGGAGTATAGTCGGACGACTCGTTTCCCGATTTGTCAACGCTGACTATGTCGTAGTTCTGCGCGATGTAGGAGGCAAGTCGCTCGGCGGACACCTCGGCGAGTGCCTGGTCTACGCTGTTTATCTTGAATTTGGGGTTTTGGACGTAAAAGACGTCGAGAACGTGACAAAGCTTTTTATGTATGTTAGACGAGGGGTCGAGTGCGGCAGACGACCAGCTGTAGCTCGGGTAGCTTCCATCGAAGGGGGAGAGCTCCTCGGCGCGGGGAGTTCCGGTCTCGTCGAGCAGCTCGAGCACGGCGAGGTAGGAGCGATACGCCGCCTCTCTCGTTTCGGGGAGCGCGCCGTACTCTATCTGCAGGTCGTACGTATAGCTGTTCTTGACCAGAATGTTACCGTTTCGGTCGCAGATGTTTCCTCGCTGAGCCTGTACCGTGACGGTCGTGACGTTCGAGCCGCCCGCGACGACCGAGGCATACTGATCGCTGACCACCAGCTGGTAGTAGACCAGTCTTACCGCGAAAACAAGCACGCAGACGACGAAAAACACGCCCAACGAAAGGTAGCGCGCGTGATTATTCCGTTCCCGACTGCGGTATCGCATTGTTTTTCCTCTTTTGTTTACTTACTTTTACTCTTTTTCATAAGACCCTTGAAGTAAAGGACCTGCGAGCGGGTCAGATGCTGCCATTTTCCGGGCGCGAGCTTGCCGAGCTTGAGGTCGCCGATGGCGATACGGGTCAGCTTGACTATCTCAAGACCCGCCGCCTCGCACATACGGCGTATCTGGCGGTTCTTGCCCTCGTAAAGAGGTATCTCAAGGGTGGACGTTCCGTTTTCACGAACCGAGATCAGCTTGATCTTGACAGGTCTCGTTTTAACTCCGTCGATCTCGATGGGTCTTCCCAGCTCGCGGAGCTTGTCCTCGCTCGGGAAACCCTTGACCGAGACGTGATATATCTTCGGTATCTCGTGGCGGGGGTGGGTCAGAAAGTTTGCCAGCTCACCGTCGTTGGTAAGTAGCAACAGTCCGTCCGAGTCCATATCGAGTCTGCCGACCGGGTAAAGACGGGCGTCGATGCCGTCGAGCAGCTCGGTGACGCATTTTCTGCCGTGCTCGTCCGAGGTGGTGGTGACGTAGCCGCGCGGCTTGTTGATCATGACGTAGGTCTTGTGAGGAACGTCGGGCAGAGTTATCCTCTTGCCCTTCCAGGTAACGCAGTCACGCGCGGGGTCGATCTTCTGACCGATAAATGCGGGGTGACCGTTTACCTTGACGTGACCCGCCTCGATCTCAGCCTCGGCGGCGCGGCGTGAAAGAACGCCGCAGTCGGTGAAAAATTTTTGAAGTCTTGTTTCCATTTTGATCCTTAAATATTGAAAAAATAATCGTGTCAGGCGACCAGAAAGACCTCGCCCAGCCGTTCGTCTCCTCGGTAAAACACCGCGCGGGCGAGCTTCTCGCCAATAGTCGGCGGCGACCAGAGAAAACGGCTACACGCTTCTATACGGACCGTTATCTCTTTTCCGTAGCGAGTCAGGGTGAGCGAGAGGTCGCTCTCGGCGTAAAGCGGGAGAGGGGAGCGGTTGACGACCGGTAATCGTGCAAGCTCAACGCCCGATCGAGCAAGCGTTACTCGCTCGAAAAACTCAAAGCCGTAGTCGAGCATGGCGGTGTGGTCGCGCCAGTCGTCACCGTCGTTAAGGGTGACGGCGACCAGAGTCAGACCGTCGCGCTCGGCGGCGGAAACGAGGCAGCGCCCCGTTCTTTTGGTGTACCCCGTTTTGACTCCGATGCAGCCCTCGTAGCTGCGGAGCAGGCGGTTGTGGTTGACCAAAAGACGTTTTCCCGAAGGACCCGAGATCTCCTGCTTATAGCTTGATACGATGCGTCGAAAATGGTCGTTTTTGAGGGCGTGCGCCGTCAGGCGCGCCAGCTCGAGAGCTGTCGTATAATGACCCTCGGCGTCAAGACCGTGGGGGTTTTTGAAGCTCGTGCTCAAAAGACCGAGCCGCGCGGCGCACTCGTTCATCATCTCGGCAAAGCGCTCGACCGACCCGCCCAGCGCGATGGCTATGGCGACGGCGGCGTCGTTTGCCGACGAGAGCATCAGCGCGTAGAGCAGCTCACCCAGAGTGAGCCGTTCTCCCGCCGTGAGGTAGACCGACGAGCCCTCGACCCCGACGGCATCGGGGTGTACGGTAACGACCGTATCGAGCGACGCCGACTCAAGAGCGACGAGAGCCGTCATTATTTTCGTGGTGCTTGCCATAGGCAGGCGTTCGTTGGCGTTTTTTTCGTAAAGCACGCGACCGTCGTCGACGTCGATCAGTACCGCCGCCCTTGCCGAGACCGAGAGGGTCGGCGAGACGGCGTTCGACGGAAGAACGATAGTCCCGAGCGCCACAAAAAGAGCCAGTATGAAGGCGAGCTTTCGCAAAGTAAGTAATCCTTTCGGTAAACTTTATCAAAACGCCTCGCGCGAGGTGCTTTGATAAAATATATTCACCGAAAGGACTTAAAATGCAATGCCGAGGCGGGATCAGTCCGCCTTTTCCTCGCTGTCGTCAGACTTTTTGGTAAAGATATCCTTGATCTTGGCGATGATCTCGGGGGCGCGGTCAATGAGGTCGGAGACCTGACCGACCGGGTCTGCCGGAGCCTTGCCGCCGACGTTGATCATATCGACCGATCCGTCTGCCTTGATGACGATAAAGCCGACGGGCTGGACCGAGATACCCGTTCCGCCGCCACCGCGGAAGTTCTTGGGCTTGACCGAGTTGACCGGCTCGTTCTTGACGGCGTAGTCAAGTCCGCCCGAGGCAAAGCCGACCGAGACCTTGGAGACCGGGATAATGATAACTCCGGCGTCGGTGTTTATCGGGTTGCCGATGACGGTGTTCGCATCGACGAGATTGCGAATGTTTTCAAGGGACGTGCGGATAATGTCCTGAAGCTTGGTTTCGTTTGCCATGATTTTTTTCCTTTCGAAATGCGTGTATGTTTTTCTTACTTACTTATTTCTGAGATAGGTCTTGAGCGCGGCGAGCGCGAGGTCGAAGACGTGCCAGACCCGAAGTGAGACCGATATCTTGACGTCGGCACTCGTCTTTTCGGCAAGGAAGTCGGCGTTGACCGTGACCTCGGCGTCCTTTTCATACTCAAGACGTGAGTGCTGATCGAGGAACGCAACGGTATAGGCGAGCGCCTGGGAGACCGCGCCGTAGAGCAGGGCGGTCTTCGCCGCATCGGGACTTGCGACGGTAACGACGGCTCGGTGTATCTTTATTTTAAGTCGGCTCAGAAGGCGGGGAGGCAGCTCCTCGATCAGCGCCTTGACAAGGCTGACGATCTCAAGGATCGAGCGTTTTTTTGTCTTTGCGCTCTCCTCAGCCTTCTTTTTTTGTTGATTTTTGAGTTCCTTTTTTTGCTTTTTGAGCTGAGCCCTCTCGCGCTTCTTTTGCTCCTTTTTTCTCTTCTTTTCCAGCATACGGCGGTATTTCTTGGGAGTGAAGTCGCGCGGGTCGACCTTTTTCTTCTTTTTTGAGGGAAAAAGGGTCAGGTCAAGGCAGAGCACCCGAAGACGGAGAACGAGACCGCTCGCGTATTCAAGCGTCAGCGTTGCCTTGAGAGTGAGAAGACCGACGGTCAAGAGGATCAGTCCGCCCAGAACGCAAAGGACTACGGTCAAGGGATTTGACATGTCTACCTCGGTCATTCAGCCGAAACTTCGGCATTTTCGTCAGCTTTGGCGTTAGGGTCGACGAGCGGCTCGGTGGCGGGCAGGTCGTCAAGGCTGTTAAAGCCGAAAACTCGCAGGAACTTGTCGGTGGTGGAGTAGAGTCTCGGACGACCGGGGGCGTCGAGTCGACCGCACGACTCGATCAGACCCTTATCGAGCAGAGAGTTTACGGCGTAGTTACTGTCCACCCCGCGAACCTGATCGATGAAGGCACGGGTGACGGGCTGGTTGTACGCCACGACGGCAAGGACCTCGAGAGAGGACGCCGAAAGATTGCCTCCGCGACGGATACCGAGTGCCTCGCGGATATAGGGAAGGAATTTTTCTTTGGTGCAGAGCTGTGCCGTTTCGGGCAGCAGAAGGAGACGGATACCTCTCGGCGAGTCCTCGTCGTTGAAGTCGGGAAGCATGGATTCGAGAATGGCGAGGACGTCCTTTTGGGTCAGCCCAAGCACCTCGGCGAGCTTTTCGTAGCTCACGGGGTAGCCTGCCGCGAAAAGTATCGCTTCTATGGCGCGCTTGACGTCGGCAACGGTTGCGAGCGCCTGCTCGGCGGTCGCCTGATTGATTTCCTGTTCACTCATTGAGATGTCCTACCTCCTCGTCAGTAAGAATGGTGGATTCGTCGGTGTTGAGCTTAAAGCGGGTGGCAACACCGTGCGTTGTGTCCTCACCGTCGGTCTCGTCTATCAGCAGACGACGTACCTTGACCAGCTCGAGAACGCCGATAAATATGGCTATCATATCGGGCAGGGAGACCGAGTCGGAGAGAAGCTCACCGAGGGTCGCACAGCCCTTCTTTTTGTCTATGTGATTAAGTATTCCGACGATCTTGACCTCGACCGGAACGATCGGCTTTCGTATCATCGGTGTGAAGACCTGCACCGAGTTCCTCTCCTCGGCACTGGTGTTCGACAGTATCCTGCGAACGGCGAGGCAGAGCGATTCGGGGTTTTGATCCTCAACGAAGGTGCGGTCGACAGACACCTCGTCGGTGTCCTTCTGCAGTCGACCCGAATAGTAGGCGTACAGGGGGGCGAAGAGGGTTGCCGCCGCCTTTGCCTGCTGATAACGGAGAAGGGCGTCGGTCAGTATCTTTCTGGGGTCCTCGGTGTCCTCCTCGGTACGCGGCAGGAGCATACGGCTCTTGATGAGCATAAGCTCGGAAGCCATGACGATGAACTCGGACGCGACCTCCATATCGAGCCTTTGCGCCTCCTCGATGAACTCGATGTACTGGTCGCAAATAAGCGAGATCGGTATGTCCTCTATGTTTACCTTGTTTTTGGCGATCAGCGAGAGTAAGAGGTCAAGCGGGCCCTCGAACTGATCGAGACGGTAGGTCAAAGCGTCCATATCAGAACACCCCGACCAGACTGAGCAGACCGCCCACGATCGGCTCAACTATCCAGCCGATGAGCGAGACGCCCCAGATACGGCTGACGGCGAGAACGACGACCATAAAGCCGATGGCGATATAGCGCTCGTACTTCATAATACTGAAGTAATATTTCGCGGGAAGGATCAGATTGAGAACGCGCGAGCCGTCAAGCGGGGGGATCGGAATGAAGTTGAAGACGGCGAGCGAGACGTTCAGAAAGACTGCGTAGTAGAAAAATTGCAGAGTATAGGTCGTGACGATAAAGTTCTGCTCGGTTTTGGGCACGGCCTTCCAGATCATCAACGTAGCTCCGGCAAAGAGGGCGCAGACCACGGCGAGCAGGAAGTTCGATACAGGACCGGCAAGCGACGAGATCGCCATACCCTTGCGCGGATTGTTAAATCGGCGCGCGTTGATCGGCACCGGCTTTGCCCAACCAAAGCCGATGACCAGCATGGTCAGAAAGCCCACGGGGTCTATGTGCTTGAGCGGATTGAGGGTGACGCGCCCGAGATTGCGGGCGGTGGGGTCTCCCATCTTGTTTGCCACCCACGCGTGCGCAGTTTCGTGGAGCGAGAGGGAAAAGAGAATGATCGGCAGCCACATAAGAAGCGCGATTATTGCCTCTCGCATAGCGGCGGGCGACGACGCAGTAAATATTTCGAAGATCATAAAAGCCTCCAAACGGATCGTTTTGCCCACGTGGGGCAGAGGTTTTAAGAGACGAACTTAAGGATCTCTTTCCAAAGCTCGTCCTTGCCCTCGCCGGTCAGCGAGGAGAAGAGAACGATGGGCGTGCCGGCGGCGAACGACGGCTCGTTTTGCAGTGCCTCAACGCTTTTTTTGCGCTCGGTCTTGTTCAGCTTGTCGACCTTGGTGGCAACCACGATATAGGGTATGCCGACCTGATTGAGATAGTTCAGCATCATACGGTCGTCCTCGGTCGGAGGGCGACGCGAGTCGACCAGCTGAAGCACGACCCGAACGAGGTCGATGTTGGGGTTCTTGGTAAAGTACCCGTCGGTCAGCGACGACCATTTCGCTCGGTCCTCGGCGGGGCGCTTGGCGTAGCCGTAGCCCGGCAGGTCGGCGAAGAACAGGGTCTTGTTT
>JAZKZA010000118.1:0-4717 GCA_045612445.1 Eubacteriales bacterium
GGTCGTCTACGCCGGTATGCTTGAGTACGACGGCGATACCCATATCCCCTCGCGCTTCCTCGTTTCTCCCCCCACCATCAGCAATACTATGAGCGAATACCTCTGCGCCAGCGGAGTTGCCGAGCTTGCTATCTCCGAGACCCAGAAGTACGGTCACGTTACCTATTTCTGGAACGGAAACAACTCGGGCAAGTTCTCCGAGGAGCTTGAGACCTATATCGAGATCAAGTCGGACGTCGTCCCCTTCGAGCAGAGACCGTGGATGAAGTGCGCCGATATCACCGATAAGCTCATCGAGTGCCTGCGCTCCGGCAAGTATCGCTATCTGCGCGTTAACTTCCCAAACGGCGATATGGTCGGTCACACCGGCAACCTCTGCGCCACCATCTGCTCTATGGAGGCTCTTGATCTTCAGCTCTCGCGTATACTCCCCGTCATAGACGAGCTCCACGGTGCTGCCGTTATCACGGCTGACCACGGTAACGCTGACGAGATGTACGAGACCGACAAGAAGACCGGTGCTCCCAAGGCAAACAAGGACGGCTCGCTCAAGTCCAAGACCAGCCACACCCTGAACCCCGTTCCCTGCATCATATACGATAACTTCAGCGCAGATAAGTACACCGTCAAGTCGGGCAGCTTCGGTCTTTCCAACGTTGCCGCGACCACCGTTAACCTGCTCGGATACGAAGCTCCCGAGATGTGGGACGAGTCTGTCATTGAGGTAAAATAAAATGCCGTATTTAACCGAGATGCACTGTCATACCGGAGAGGTCAGCAATTGTGCCAGTGCAACGGCAGAGTTTACCGTTGATAAATATATCGAATCGGGATACACCTCTCTGGTGGTAACCAACCATCTGAGCAAATATACCTTCAAGGGTGGACTTCAGAAGTATAAGGGCGGTGACTCCTGGGATGAAAAGCTCGACTTTTATATGAACGGCTTTGAGCTTGTCCGTCGTGCCGGCGAGGGTCGTATCAACGTTATTTTCGGCGTGGAGCTTAGGCTCAATGCCGACGGAAACGACTATCTTATATACGGAGTTGACGAGGCGTTTTTGCGAGCAAACCCCGACATTCTCGACATTTCGCTTAAAGAGCTTGGAGAGCGCGTGCATTCGGCGGGCGGAATACTGTTTCAGGCACACCCCTTCCGCAACGATATGAAGGTCGTTCGTCCCGAGTATCTTGACGGCATCGAATCCTTTAACGGACACAACTTCCAGCTCTCCCGCAACAACATTGCCCTGTCCTGGGCTGAGATGTTTGGGCTGCAGGAGGTGTCGGGCAGTGATTTCCACGACCCCCACCATATCCCGCTTGGCGGCATTCTGACCGATGAGCCGATAACAGATATGGAAAGTCTTGTGTCGACACTCAAAAACGCTAACTATACCCCCCTCCACAGAGGAAAGGATCCAAAATCGCTGTTAAGTTGATTTGCTTTACAGCACGAAAGGACGGGCTTATCTATGACCATTGACGCCATCAAAAGTGAGCTGACAAAGCGTCTTCGCGAGGTTCGCTCGGATTCGCTTGAGTTTTCAGAAAGTGAGCATTTCTCCGATCTTCGCCGCCTGACTGCCGATGCGTTGGGCGAGATCTCCGCTGCCACGACCGTCGAGGAGATAGAGGAGATAGACGGACTTTTGGTCAAGATCGAAAACTGCTGGAATCTTTGCAAGGAAGAAGCACTCGGAGAAAGCTCCGAGGATGTGCTTTTCGATTTCGATTTTGAGCTCGACGAGGAAGATGACGAGCAAGACGAAGAGGAGGAATCTACCTCTCCCGATCAGCCCCGTCAGGACATATCCTCGGACGTCAAAAGGCTTGAATCTCTGTTTGACAAATACGATGGCACAGGCGGCAGATTTAACGATATTCGTCTGCGTTCACTCTTCAAAAGCTCGGTTTCGGAGCTTGAAAATGCAGCCGACCGCCCCGCACTCTCAATAGCCAGAAATCGCTATATGCGGCGTTTTGAAAAGCTTGGTGCGTCTATCAACCGTCGCAATGATAATATTGCGGCAAAGCCCGATTACGATGCAAAGTATCCTCCGATCAGTCTACGTCTTCCAAACGTTGGACGTATCGTGTTCGGAACGGTAGTTCTTCTGACCGCCGCCGTCCACGGAATTATTACAGCTGCATCAAGCAAGAACAGCTTGTATCTTTGGGACGGTTGGGTCTACGGCGTTGCCGGCGCTGGACTCCTTTATATTGTTCTGGGTCTGGTTTACCAGCTCGTGTCCTGCAAAAGCAGCGGTGCCGCTGCACGACGTATGAGCTTTTTACGCTTGTTGCTCGCTCCCGTCGCTCTTGTTGGTGCGATGATCGCGGGAAGCTGCGTCCCCCAGCTCGGTATACTCGGTGCGCTTATCGCGGCGTCTCCCTTGGTGCTTGGCGGCATCGGCGTTTACGCGGTGTACCGCCTGAAGCTCAAGATGATCGTCAAAAGAAAGCGTCGTAAAGTCAAAAGATCAAAGTAAAAAGATCAGTGCAGCCACATCGGTGGCTGCACTGATCTTTTTTTATCAATTAAGCGTGTCGTCGTCAAGGCTGAACATCGACTGAACGCGCGAGGCCAGCTCGGCATGAGCTTTTAGCTCGGGATCGTCGTCGAGCAGCTTCTTTGCCGCCGAGAACGCCGACGTAAGAACTCCGGCATCGTCACAAAGATCGGCAAGCTTGAACTTAACTCCGCCGCTTTGACGTATCGTCTCGTCGTCTCCGCCCCTCAAAAAATCTCCGGGCCCTCTCATCGCAAGATCCCTCTCGGCTATGGCAAATCCGTCGTAGCACTCGTGCATCGTATCAAGTCTGCGTCTCGCCGTCTCGCCGCATTGAGAAATGTCGTCCCCGCCGTATACGAGTATACAGTACGATTTACGACTTCCGCGACCGACGCGTCCGCGAAGCTGGTGCAGCTGTGAAAGTCCGAAACGCTCGGCATTCTCAACTATCATAAGGCAGGCATTCGGAACGTTGACTCCGACCTCGATAACGGTGGTCGAGACGAGTATCTGCGTCTTCCCCTCCGAAAATCGCTTCATAACGGCGTCCTTTTCCTTACTTTTCAGCTTACCGTGAACGAACTCGACCTTGTATTCGGGGAATTTTTGAGCTATCTCCTCGGCAAACTGAACGGCTGCCTTAAGCGGCGGCGCCGTGTCGGGCAATATACCGTCCTCGGCGAGCGACGAAAGCTCGACCTCGTCGGCGGCAGTCTCTCTTTCCTCAACCGCCGGGCAGACTATGTATACCTGACCACCCTCGTCAATATTCTTACGAATAAAGCCGTCAAGTCTTGCGCGATAGCTGCCGTCCACCGCAAAGGTGTCGACTCGCTTACGTCCGGGCGGCATTTCGTCTATGACCGACATATCGAGGTCGCCGTAGAGTGCGAGCGCCAGTGAGCGCGGTATCGGAGTTGCGCTCATAACGAGAAGATGCGCCCTTCCTCCCTTTCCTGCAAGCGCGGCGCGCTGAAGCACGCCGAAGCGGTGCTGCTCGTCTGTGACGATAACACCGGGGGCCGAGAACTCAACTCCGTCGGACAAGAGTGCCTGCGTTCCGATAACTATCTGCAGCTCTCCCGACGCGAGCGCCGCCTTCACCTTCTCCTTTTTCGAGGGAGTTATCGCTCCGACCAAAAGATCGCAGGATATACCGAGTGACTTGAACATCGGACCGAGATCGGCAAAATGCTGTCTTGCAAGTATTTCGGTAGGCGCCATGAACGCCGCCTGACGTCCGCTTTGAACGGCGATAAGCATAGCCGCCGCCGCGCAGACCGTTTTACCGCTTCCGACGTCACCGACGACGATACGGTTCATCGGAGAGTCGGTCGCCATATCACGGCGAATATCCTCCACCACTCGGCTCTGCGCGCCGGTCAAGGGGAACGGCAGCTGCTTGAGAAGCGGTGTTATGTCTCCCTTGTCGCAGATCGGCGCGCCCGAGCGACGTATACGCTTACGGGTCACCGAGATCCCAAGCGCAAAGGTAAAAAACTCATCAAAGATGAGTCGCTTCTTCGCGGCGGCAAGAGACCGGTAGTTTTCGGGTGAGTGTATGTTCTTAAGAGCAAAATTTTTGGTACAAAGACCATACTCGATACGTATGGCATTAGGCAGGTCGTCGGGTATCTCCGAGCCGCAAAGCGCCATTGACTGCTCTATGTTTTCGCTTATCTGCTTTTGAGTCAGCCCTTCGGAAAGTCGATAGACCGGCAAAAGATCGCGCAACGGCTTGTCCTCATACCACGGCTCGAAGGCGGGCGAGGACATGGTAAATCTCTTCCCCGCTCTCTCGACCTTTCCCCAAAATCTGAAGGTCGATCCCAGCACAAACTTATCTTTGAGATAGTCCTGATTAAAAAAGGTTATCTCGGCAGTTCCGCTGTCGTCGTAGGCACGGAACTTGAGCATCGACATATGCCTCGCTCGCAGGCGGACTCCCTTAGGCTCGGTGGCGACCGTCAGTATCACCGAATGCTTGATGTCGGGGTCTCTTATATCGTCAAGAAGCTCAACGTTGCCTCGGTTCTCATAGGCGCGCGGATAGTTGCAAAGCAGATCACCAACGGTTTTGATCCCCTGCTTGGCATACGACTGCGCCTTGACAGGTCCGACGCCCTTCAGCTTGGTTATCGGGGTCTCAAGAATATTGATCGCCATTCTGCACCTCTTTTCCGTTTTTCACTGCTATAATT
>JAZKZA010000119.1:0-13144 GCA_045612445.1 Eubacteriales bacterium
GGCGGCGATCTTCGTGCCGACCGTTATGGGAATATCGCTTATCACGCTGATCCTTAATATACTTTTCAGAGACGTTCCGACGGCGGTCAGCTGTGCTGTGTCGGTGCTTGTCATAGCCTGCCCCTGCTCGCTCGGACTTGCAACTCCAACTGCGCTGATGGTCGGTATCGGCAGAGGCGCGGGACGGGGAATACTCATCAAAAACGCCGACGCTCTCGAGCTGACCTGTCTCCTTGGCGCGATCATTGTGGACAAAACGGGAACGCTGACCGAGGGCAGACCTACCGTGACCGACTTTTTGACCTTCGGGATAGACCGAGACGAGGCGGCAGAGCTTGCCTCGTCGCTTGAGTCGTCGTCGGGACACCCGATAGCCTCAGCTATCGTGGCGTACAGACCTGTAGCGGCTCTCAAGCTCGAGGATTTCGAGGAGCGGAGCGGTTTGGGCGTGCTTGCCACGGTTGGCGGACGCAGGGTGTGCGTCGGAAAACCGTCCTGGATAACCGACGCGTCGGGTGCGACCGAAGAACAGGTAAAGTGCATCACCTCTCTTGCCGAGGAGGGTAAAACGGTCGTGGCGATGAGCCTTGACGACCGACTTGTGGCCGTTATCGCGGTCGCAGACCCGATACGTGAGAGCTCGTCGAAGGCGGTCTCGGAGCTGAGGGCGCTGGGTATCAAAACGGTAATGGTCACGGGAGACAACGAGGGAACGGCAAGAGCCGTTGCTCAAAGACTTGGTATCGAGGAGTTCGTCGCCGGCGTCCTGCCCGACGGAAAGGTCGAGGTCTTGCACGAGCTCAAGAAGAAATACGGAGCCGTCGCCGTCGCGGGAGATGGCATCAACGACGCGCCCGCGCTCGCCGCGGCAGACGTTGGCTTTGCCGTTGCAAGCGGAAGCGACATCGCCATTGAAACGGGGGATACCGTTCTGGTCGGTCAGGGAATAGACCTGCTTCCCACGGCGGTCAGGCTTTCCCGCGCAACCATGAGAAAGATAAAGCAGAACCTTTTCTGGGCGTTCTTCTATAACAGTATCGGAATACCGCTTGCCGCGGTCGGATTGCTGTCACCCGTTATCGCGGGAGCGGCGATGGCGTTCAGCTCGGTCTCGGTAGTCACAAACTCTCTGCTTTTGAAGAAAACGAAATTATAAAAATAACCGACGAACTTAGAGTTCGTCGGTTATTTTTTGAAAAGAGCGACCCCGCCGGACAGAATGAGCATCGCGCCGAACAAGCGCTTGACGGTCGAAACCGGCAGGACGCCGGCGATCAGACTTCCGAGCAACGAGCCGAATATTCCCGTTACGGTGAGCAGAAGAACGGCATTCCAAAATATACGCCGACGAAACAGGTGATATAGCAGCGCCGAGCCCGACGAAAAAAGAAAAAACAGAAGGTTCGAGCCCTGCGCCGCGAGCTGGGGTACGCCCGAAACGAAGGTCAGGTATATTGCGAAAAGTCCTCCGCTGCCGATCCCCATACCTGAAAGAACGGCGATCGAAAAGGAGGCAAAAAGGTCAACCAGTATCATTTTCACCTCTTAGAAAAGCATATAGAGCCCCGACCAGATTACGATGGCGGCAAAAAGACGCTTGAGCAGAGTAAGGTTTATTCTGTCGAGCAAAAACGCCCCGAGAACACCGCCTAGCGCGGCGGGCAGGGAGTAGACGGCAAAGGAAGTCCCGTCGAGCCGTCCTGCGAGGATATAGCTTATGACAGACACGACCGATACCGGCATCATAACGGCAAGGGCGTTGGCAAAAACGTCGCGACGTCCCCGCTCGTCGGCGGCGAGAAGGGGAGAAATGCCGAAAACGATCAAAATACCGCCGCCCGCACCGAGAAGTCCGTTTATTACTCCCGCCGCGATGCCGATCACGATAAGTCGAAGAGCGGACGTCTGTCCCGTTCTGTTACCAATGAGCCTCATAATTTATCGTCCTTCTTGAAAATTTATTGCATTTGCGGAAAAAGTATGATATAATTAAAAGGTAAACTGCAACCGTTAAATAGCATACCCCGATTTTTTAAGATATATTTTTCCGGAGGACGAAATGGCAGAGAACAATGAAAAAAAACGTAAAATAACCGTTTCGAAAAAGAACGGCTCCAATAAAGGCACGCCCGCTAAAAAGGGAAGGAAAAAGAGCGAAGCCAAGCGCCCCTCCGAGCGACTTATACACAAGTTTATGCCCTTTATATGGTTCGTTCTGGCTCTGTTTTTGTTGCTCTGCCTTCTACCGTGGAGGCTCGTCGGCGCGCTCGGTGAGGCGGTAACGACTGTACTGTGCGGACTTTTCGGGCTCGGCGCGTATCTCGTGATAGGTATATTCATATACCTTGGTTTTTTGTGGCGCCGTCTGATCGACCGCCGCAGAGTCGGGATCAAAACCGTATTACTGTCCTTGATAGCGCTCTTTTGTTCGGCGCTTTGTGAGGTCATATACCTTTCGTCGGTATGTCCCGATCCTCGAAGCTGTGCTTACGGTGGAGTGGTCGAACTTTTCGTAAACGGTGGAAAAATGGTCGGCGGAGGACTTATCGGAGGATCGCTCGGTTGGCTTTCCTACGTTGGGCTCAGTCTTGTCGGCTCGGTCATACTGCTGGCAGTCCTTGTATTTATTCTTACGCTTTTGATAATAGGTATCACGCCGCTTGAGGTCATGGAGTGGGTAAAGATACGCCGCGCACTGCGCGCCGAGCAGCTTGCCGCCCGCCGCGAGATCATGGCGAAGGAGGCAGAGGAGAGAAAGGTTGCACGCCTTGCCGAAAAGAAGGAAGAGATAGATCCGTCCGAGCTTTATACCGAGCAGCCGCTTGACGCCGATCCTATCGTGACCGAGAAGGAGGAGCCTGTCATTGAGATCGTGGCTCGCGACGGCGCTACTGCCGAGTTTAAGCTTGACTCGGTCTTTAACGAGAACACACCCGCAACCGAAGAGGACAGCGAGCCGCAGGTCTTCGGTGCGCCCGATGAGGAGGTAGAGACCGCCGTCGAGCCCCTTCCCGAAAAGGCGGAGTGGATCGCTCCCCCCATTGACCTTCTGGTCGAGGACAAGACCTCGAGAGCAGATCTCTCCGAGTCCATCGCCGTTACCAAGCGTAAGCTGCTTGAGACCCTTCAGAGCTTCGATATCCGCGTTAAGGACATCGGTTGCTCGGTCGGTCCGACCATTACGCGCTATGAGATATTCCCCGATTCCGGTGTTCGCGTTCGCGCTATCGCAAACCTCGTGGACGACATCGCGTTGAACCTTGCCGCCGGAGATATCCGTATCGAAGCCCCGATACCGAACAAGCCGGCAGTCGGAGTTGAGGTGCCGAACACCGTTCGTGCCACGGTCAGACTGCGTTCGCTCATAGATACCGAAATTTTCCGCAATTCCTCGCCCTTGACCGTAGCTCTCGGTCAGGACGTCGGCGGTAAGAATATCTTCTTTGACATCAAGAAGATGCCGCACGTCATAATCGCCGGAACGACCGGATCGGGTAAGTCGGTCTGCATCAACGGTATCGTTTGCAGCCTGCTTTACAAGAACTCGCCCGACAAGGTCAAGCTTATTATGATAGACCCGAAGAAGGTCGAGTTCAGCATTTATCAGCACATTCCGCATCTTTACTGCCCGATCATCAGCGACGCGAGAAAGGCGGCGGGAGCGTTGGCTTCAGCCGTTGCCGAGATGGAGCGACGCTATACTCTGGTCGAGGACGTCGGAGTTCGTGACGTAGATGCCTACAACCAGGCAACTGCTCGCGATCCCGATCGCGAATACCTGCCCAAGCTGATCATAGTTATCGACGAGCTTGCCGATCTTATGATGATGGCAAAGGCAGACGTTGAGCAGTTTATAACCCGTATCGCCCAGAAGGCGAGAGCGGTCGGTATACACCTGATAATCGGTACGCAGAGACCGTCGGTCGACGTTATCACCGGTCTTATCAAGGCAAACGTTCCGTCGCGTATCGCCTGCACGGTTAAGTCCCAGGTCGACTCGAGAACGATACTTGACATCAGCGGCGCCGAGAAGCTGGTCGGACAGGGAGATATGCTCTTCTCCCCGATAGGTCTTGCCAAGCCGATGCGCGTTCAGGGAGCCTTCCTTGAGGACGCTGAGGTCGGTCGCATCGTTGACTTTATCAAGGCGAACAACGCGCCGGTCGAGTATAACAGTGCCTTTATGGACAGCATGGAGGCAGCGGCTATGAGCGTTGGCGAAAAGAAGACGGGCGGCGCGGCTCTTGACGCCGCCGATATGTCGGAGGAGAACGGAGACATCAAGTTCCGCCAGGCAGTTGAGATCGCAATACAGGAGAACAAGATCTCGACCTCCTTGCTCCAGCGTAAGCTCGAGATCGGCTACGGACGTGCCGCCAAGATCATCGACCGTATGGAGGAGCTGGGATACGTCAGCGAGGCGGACGGAAACAAGCCCCGACGTATACTCATCACCAAGCAGGAGTTCTATGAAAAAGCCGTCAACGGCAACGTTGAAGAATAAAACGAGCACCCGACAGTTTCGACTGTCGGGTGCTCGTTGTTTATTTCAGCTTACTTACGGCGGCTTCGATCTCGTCGTCGGTCGGGATGTAGTCGGTCATGACTCCGTTGTTGAACTTCTCGTAGGAGACCATGTCGAAGTAACCCGTTCCGGTCAGACCGAAGAGAATAGTCTTTTCCTCGCCGGTCTCGCGGCAACGGATTGCCTCGTCGATAGCGACGCGAATGGCGTGCGACGATTCGGGGGCGGGAAGTATTCCTTCGACACGGGCAAACTCACGGGCGGCGGCGAATACCGAGGTCTGCTCGACAGACACTGCCTCCATAAGACCCTGATCGTAAAGCTCGGAAAGTACCGAGTTCATACCGTGGTAGCGAAGACCACCTGCGTGGCTGGCGGACGGAATGAAGCCCGATCCGAGAGTATACATCTTTGCCATCGGGCAGATACGTCCGGTGTCGCAGTAGTCGTAGGCGTAAACGCCGCGGGTCAGCGACGGGCAGGACGCCGGCTCAACGGCAATGAAGCGGTAGTCCGCCTCGCCGCGGAGCTTTTCGCCCATAAAGGGGGCGATGAGTCCGCCGAGGTTCGAGCCGCCTCCGGCACAACCGATGATTATATCGGGCTTGACGCCGTATTTGTCAAGCGCGGTCTTGGCTTCAAGACCGATTATCGACTGATGCAAAAGCACCTGGTTGAGAACGCTTCCGAGAACGTAACGGTAGCGTCCGTTCGAGTTCATAGCTACCTCGACTGCCTCGGAGATGGCGCAACCGAGCGATCCGCCTGTTCCGGGGTGCTCGGCAAGTATCTGTCTGCCGACCTCGGTGGTCTCGGAGGGGGAGGGGGTGACCGACGCGCCGTAGGTCCTCATGACCTCGCGACGGTGGGGCTTCTGCTCATAGCTGACCTTGACCATAAAGACCTTGCAGTCCAGCCCGAAATAGGAGCAAGCCATCGAAAGCGCCGTACCCCACTGACCGGCTCCGGTCTCGGTGGTGACGCCCTCAAGTCCCTGCTTCTTTGCGTAATACGCCTGTGCTATGGAGGAATTGAGCTTGTGGCTTCCGCTCGTGTTGTTGCCCTCGAACTTATAGTATATCTTGGCGGGAGTGCCGGGCTGCTTTTCGAGGCAGTAGGCTCGGATCAGCGGCGCGGGACGGTACATTTTATAGAAGTCGATCAGCTCGTCGGGGATGTCTATGTAAGCGTCGGTCTCGTTGAGCTCCTGCTCGGCGAGCTCGCGGCAAAAGACCTCCGAGAGAGCCTCAAGGGTTATGGGCTGCATCGTTTTGGTGTCGAGCAACGGTGCCGGCTTCTTTTTCATGTCGGCACGGAGGTTATACCATTTTTTCGGTATCTCGTCCTCCGAAAGATAGATCTTATAAGGGATTTTAGTATCGGACATAGTGCGTTGTCCTCCTTGAATAAATTCGGAGCAGGGAAAATAAAAAGCCCCCGTCCCGTGAAATGCCGGGACAAGAGACGAAAACTCTTGCGGTGCCACCCTGCTTGGCGAAAAACTCGCCCACCTTTTGCATATCGTTAAATAATATGCCGGTCTTGCTAACGGAGTACCCTCTCCGTTCGGCATACGCAGCGCGACCGCGCCTTCAGCCGACCCTCGGAAGTCCATTCGGCAGAGGAGAACGTACCGCGATCTCAGCTCCCGCGGCTCTCTGTGAAGTCATTACCCCGACCTACTTACTCTTCCTTTAACGGTTTAGACTATGATAACACATTTTTCTCCCAATGTCAAGGGATTTGAAGCAAAAAAAGGCTCTGCGACGCGTCGCAGAGCCTTTTTTATTACTCCTCGTCAGAGAACTCGTAGATGAGCTTTTCGTGACAGTGGGGGCAAACGAGGTCCTCCTCGTCGATGTCGAGCGGAACGATGATCTCACCGCAGGAAGGGCAGGTGATCTCAAAGCCGTCGTCCTCATCCTCATCGTCGCAATCGCAGCAATCGCAGCAATCGCAGTCACAATCGCAATCGTCGTCCTCGAGGTCGTAGATCTCCTCCTCAAGTGCGCCGAGATCCTCGTCGATCTCCTCGATATAGTCGTTCAGATACTGCAGATCCTCGTCGGTATCTGCCTGAGCGTTTGCAAGGTCACCGACGATGTCGATGAGTGCGCCGATAAGCTTACCCTCGGCGGTCTCCTTGTCAAGATTCAGTCCGTCGGCAAGACCCTTCAGGTATGCCGCCTTTTCAATAAGAGTCATAAAAATCTCCGTTCTGCCGCCTGCGCGGCGTTTAATTTTTCGTTAGAGCTGAAAATTAAGCGCGGCCGAGATACTCACCGGTACGGGTGTCTATCTTAAGCAGCTCACCCTCGCTGATGAAGAGCGGGACCTTGATCTCAGCACCGGTCTCAAGAGTTGCGGGCTTAAGGGTGTTCTGAGCGGTGTTTCCTGCAAAGCCGGGCTCGGTCGAGGTGACGACCAGCTCAACGAACGTGGGGGGCTCAACGTCGAAAACGTTGCCCTTATACGAAATGATCTTGCACATCATCTCTTCCTTGACGAACTTGAAGTTGTCGGGAAGCTTGTCGCTGTTCAGGGGCAGCATCTCGAAGGTTTCCATGTCCATGAAATAATAGAGATCGCCGTCATTGTAAGAATACTGCATCTCTTTTCTCTCGATGTAAGCATTTTCGTACTTATCGGTCGGGCTGAAGGTCTTCTCAACGACAGCACCCGAGATAACGTTCTTCAGCTTAGTGCGAACGAACGCGGCACCCTTACCGGGCTTAACGTGCTGGAATTCGATGACCTGATAGACCTGTCCGTCCATCTCAAAGGTGATACCGTTTTTGAAATCGCCTGCTACTACCATAAAATAACCTCCACGCCATCCTGCGATGGCTTTTTTGATTTTTAATTGACTTTTTTAAGTGTGTCACATAATTACATATTATTTTACACCATTTTTGCGATTATTGCAATAGGTATGACGTAATTTTTTTTGATTTTTGGTAAAAAAGAGAAAAAAAGCCTCGCGCGCGTGCAGAAGTCGTCAAAACGGTTGACAAACCGATTAAAAAGGGATATAATTATTATAATTATAGTTATAAAGGAGAGTGTTTCCATGTTGAAGAGCATGACCGCCTTCGGACGGGCTTCGGCAAGCGTGAACGGACGCGAGATAACCGTTGAGCTTCGCTCGGTGAACAACCGTTTTCTCGACTGCTCGGTACGTATGCCGCGAACTCTCGGCTGTCAGGACGACCGCGTTAAGCCGTATCTCACCTCGAGGGGTATCACCAGAGGTAAGGTGGACGTCAGCGTGTCGGTCGGTCAGAGCGAGTCTGATGAGATCGGTCTTGGCATCGACGAGCAGTATGCAAGGGCGTATATTGCCGCTCTCCGTCAGCTTCGCCGCGAGTATCGCCTGAAGGACGACATCAGCGTTATGAAGGTCGCCGCCGACCGAAACGTATTTACCGTCAAAAAGCCGGAGGTAGACGCCGAGCAGGACTGGGCTGCCGTGCTTTCGGTGCTTGAGGTCGCCGTCGACGCTTTCATTGCCGCAAGAGAGGCGGAGGGTCAGCGTATAGAGGCGGATCTTAATGCCAAGCTTGAAAACATAAAGACCTTAGTTGACCGCATAGAGGTCATCTCCAAGGATGACGTCGAGAACGGCAACACCCGCATCAGAGAGAGACTGAATCGACTTCTCTCCGACCTCGGAGTCAAGGCGGACGAAGGAAGGATACTCACCGAGTGCGCCGTTTACGCCGACCGTATCGCGATCGACGAGGAGTTGGTCCGTCTCCGCTCCCACTTCGTTACCTTCGATACGATACTCAGCGCCGACGAGCCTGCCGGTCGTAAGCTCGACTTCCTCATGCAGGAGATGAACCGCGAGATCAACACCGTTGGCTCGAAGTGTCAGAATGCCGACGCGGCAAGGCTGGTGGTCGACGTTAAGTGTGAGCTTGAGAAGATAAGGGAACAGATACAAAACATTGAGTAAGGAAAAGGCTATGAAATTTATCAATATAGGATTTGGCAATATGGTCTCTGCCGATCGCATCGTTGCGCTGGTCAGTCCCGATTCTGCACCGGTCAAGAGACTTATGCAGGACGCAAAGGACACCGGAAGAACGATAGACGTCTCTTGCGGACGTAAGACCCGCGCGGTCATCATTACCGACAGTGAGCACGTTATCCTCTCGGCGCTCAAGACCGAGGCGATAGCCAAGAGAATATCGGACGACGACGAAGGCGAGGAAGACGAGGCATGAACGAGGGCGTTATAATGGTCGTTTCGGGTCCTGCCGGTTCGGGTAAGGGAACGGTGTGTAAGATGCTTTACGCGTCGGGGGACTTTTGCCAGTCGGTGTCGAGAACGACCCGAGACCCGAGACCCGGAGAGGTGGACGGAGTTGACTACAGCTTTGTCAGCCGCGAGGAGTTCTTAAAGCTGCTCGCCGAGGGAGATTTTCTTGAGCATAACAGCTATTGCGGTCAGTTCTACGGAACTCCGAAGAGTGCCGCCGAGAGCATTATCGCATCGGGAAAGAACCTTTTGCTTGAGATAGACGTCAACGGAGCCCGACAGGTCAAGGAAAGATGTCCTAACGCTGTGCTGGTCATGCTGCTGCCGCCGTCGTTCGCCGAGCAGGAGAGAAGACTCAGACACCGAGGGACCGAGACCGAGGAGCTGATACAGAAGAGACTCGAGCAAACTCGCGAGGAGCTGAAGAGCCTTGATATCTACGACTACATAGTCTATAACCACACAGGCGATACCGAGCGCGCGATGGAGAATATCCGTGCCATCGCCACCGCCGAGCGTTGCTCGCTTGAGCGCCGCAAAACCGCCGCCGAGGATTATTTTGCAAACAAAAACTAACTCATATATTATTTAAGGAGCAAGCTTTATTATGATGATCAAACCCACAATCCAGGAGCTTACGAAGGGCGAATACAACCGTTACGAGCTGGCACTTGCCGCCGCAAAGGGAGCCCGTATAATAACCGATGAATACGTCCGCCAGCGTACCGAGGCAGAGCGTGCCGCAGGTGTCAAGGAGGGCGAAAGACCTATCGCCACTATGATAGACAAGGAGCTGAAGGACGAAAAGGCAGTTCGTCTGTCTATCGACCGCATCAACGACGGCAACTTCGTTATCGTTGACGAAACTCCGGACGAGGACTAAATGAGCCACTCGGCAAACGACGCGGCAGGGGGAGCTGTCAAGAGCTTTGCCGGCGTGCATCTCTTGGACGTTCCCTTCGCTGCCGACCGAATGTATGATTACTATATTCCGACCGACCTCCGAGACGTTGCCGTTCCGGGGGCGTTTGTCGTTGTGCCGTTCGGTGGTGGAAACCGCCGCCAGAGTGCAGTAATAGTTGAGCTCCACTCCGACGTGGAGCTTAAAAAAGCGAAGCCTATCCTCTCGGTGCAGACCGACGTCTGCCCGTTGAACGCCGAGCAGCTGAGGATCTGCCGTTATATGGCGGATATGACTCTCTGCACGGTTGGAGACGCGCTTCGTGCAGTCGTGCCGTCGGGCGCGGCAAAGAGCGTTCGCATATACCGCGTGACCGGCAAGGAGCTTCCGTTTGACGGCGGAGAGCTTCCTCCCGGCGCGCTTTTGACTTATGAATATATCCGCGAAAGAGGAGGCGTTCGTGACGACCTTTTGTTGTCTCGCTTCGGAGCTCAGGCGGAGGAATCGCTCGGCGCACTGATCGCGGAGGGCTTCGTTGAGCTGAGCCGCGAGACGACCGACAGCTCGCTTCGCACCGAAAGGGTGTATTCGACCGAGCTGACGGGCGACGAGCTGACCGAGCTTCGTGCCGGTGGCAGAGTTCGCGAAATGAAGCGTCGATTGACGTTGCCGTCGCAGCTTGCCGTTATAGACAGACTTGTCGGCGGCGAGGTCTCGGAAAGAGAGCTGCTTGAGACGATCCCCGGACTGACGACGAGTCAGCTGACCACTATGACGGCAAACGGACTTTTGACGCTCGACCGCCGTGAGGTCTTCCGCGACCCGGTAACGACGACGGTCAGCGAGCCTAAAGCTCTGACGCCGAACTCCGAGCAGACCGCCGCGCTGAAAACGTTGACCGGGCTGACGCTTGACGGAAAGGGTCACGGTGCGCTGCTTTACGGAGTTACCGGAAGCGGTAAGACGACCGTTATACTCGGTATGATAGACGAGCTGACGAGCCAGGGCAGGGGAGTTATCGTACTGTTGCCCGAGATCGCGCTGACCCCGCAGATGTTGGGAGTTTTCTGCTCGCGCTACGGAGAACGGGTCGCAGTTATGCATTCGGGCCTTTCGGCGGGCGAGAGATACGACGCGTACGTTCGCGTTCGCCGCGGTCTTGCCGATATAGTTGTCGGAACGCGTTCGGCGGTCTTCGCACCGGTCAAAAACCTTGGAATGATCGTCATAGACGAGGAGCAGGAGCATACCTACAAATCGGATATGACGCCCAAATATCACGCCCGCGATATCGCGCGGCTTCGTTGCGCCGAAAACTCGGCGCTGATGCTGCTTTCGTCCGCAACTCCGTCGGTCGAGAGCTTTAAGAAGGCAAAGGAGGGGGTATATACCCTCGTACAGCTTCGGGAGCGTTACGGTAAGGCAAGGCTGCCGCAGGTAACCATCGCCGACATGAGACTGGAGGCTCACGGAGGTAACGTCTCGCCGCTCGGGAACGAGCTGGCTCAAGCGCTGATCGAGACCGACAAAAAGGACGAGCAGTCGATCCTCTTTCTGAATCGACGGGGGTACAACACCTTCGTCAGCTGTGTTGATTGCGGGCAGGCGGTCAAGTGCCCCTCCTGCTCGGTCGCTATGACCTATCACACCAAGCGCGGAAGCTACGACGCGGGAGAGCTGGTCTGCCATTGGTGCGGACGAAGGATAAAGCTGCCCGAAAAGTGTCCGTCCTGCTCGTCTGCTCACCTTTCAAGGTGCGGCTTTGGGACGCAAAGAGTGGAGCAGGAGCTATCGACCCTTTTGCCCGACGCCAAGATCATGAGAATGGACGCCGACACCACCTCGCAAAAGCTGGCATACGACCGCCTTATAAGCGAGTTCCGTGAGAGCGGAGACGTTCTTCTCGGCACGCAGATGGTCACAAAGGGACACGATTTCCCAAGAGTGACTTTGGTCGGCGTACTGCTTGCCGATATGTCGCTCTACCTCGACGATTACCGTGCGAACGAGAGGACGTTTGCCCTTCTGACACAGGTCATAGGTCGCGCGGGACGCGCCGACCGACCGGGTCGCGCCATAATCCAGACGAACAACCCCGAAAACGATATAATAAGACTTGCCTGCGCACAGGATTACGATAGCTTTTACGAGCAGGAGATACTTTTGCGCAAGCTCTTGACCTTCCCGCCGTTTTGCGATATAGTGCTGCTCACCGTCTCGCATCACGATGAGCACGAGCTTATGATAGCCGTTGAGCATCTCGCGTCGCTTCTCAAGCGAGGCTTTGGCGGCGAGTTCTCGGACGTTCCGCAGATAACCTTCGGTCCGTTCGAAGCCCCGATATACAAGGTCGACGACCGATACCGTATGCGATTTGTCGTCAAGTGCAGACTGAACCGTCGTTCGCGTGAGCTTTTCGCAACGATACTGCGTCAGTTCGGTCAGGGCTTCAAGACCCCTAAAAAGCCGCAGCTTTCAATAGACCTCAATCCATCAAACCTTTAAGGAATACTATGAACGAAATTCAGAACAAAACAGACCTTCTCTCGCTGACACCCGAGGAGCTTGAGGCTCTGGTCGTGTCGGTCGGCGAGCCTAAATACCGCGCCGCACAGATTTTTCCACAGCTTCACCGCGGAGTCTCGCTCGACGAGATGACAAACGTCGGTAAGGCGACCAAGGAAAAGCTTATGTCCGTGTCGAACTGTCATATACCCGCCGTTAAGCGTCGACTTATCTCGACGGTGGACGGAACTGTCAAGTATCTTTTCGAGCTGGCGGACGGAAACTGCGTTGAGAGCGTCGTAATGGAATACCTCCACGGACTGACGGTCTGTATCTCGTCGCAGGTCGGTTGCCGTATGGGCTGTGCCTTCTGCGCGTCGACCATCGGAGGCAAGGTTCGAGACCTCACGGCAGGCGAGCTGCTCGGTCAGGTCGTTGCCGCCCAAAGAGATATGGGAAAGCGCATCTCGGGCATCGTTATGATGGGTATTGGAGAGCCGCTTGACAACTACGATAACGTTATAAAATTTTTGAGGCTGGTCAACGACGAGCGCGGTATTTGCATCGGGTACCGTCATATATCGCTCTCGACTTGCGGTCTTGTCGATAAGATAGACCGTCTCGCCGGGGAGGACCTGCCGATAACACTTTCCATCTCGCTTCACGCGCCCGACGACGCCACTCGCTCGGCGATAATGCCGGTCAACCGTAAGTACGGTGTTGACGCCCTGCTCGATGCCTGCCGTCGCTATTATAACAGAACCGGCAGACGTATATCCTTTGAGTATACCCTGATAGCAGGCAAGAACGATTCGCAAAAGCACGCCGAGGCGCTGGCAGCAAAGCTGAACTCGAAGCTCAGACCGAAAAGAGAGAGCTTCCCGATACACGTCAACCTAATTCCGGTGAACGCCGTGGCGGAAAGCGGATTTTCACAGCCGGCAAAGGC
>JAZKZA010000120.1:0-3012 GCA_045612445.1 Eubacteriales bacterium
TTGACCGATATGATCTCCCCGTGGATAGAGAAGAGATCGCAAAGCAAAAACAGCTTTGGGTCGGGCGAGACCGAAACGCCGCCAATCTCGGCGGAGCAAACGCCGTTCTTGCGAATCACGCGAAGCCCCTCGGGGGAGGAGAAGATCATCTCGGCATCGCGCGGGGAGCTTTCGGACTCGGGACCCAGACGCAGCACTGCCGAGATACGTGTTCCGTTTTTTTCAAGCGTTACCTCTGCACAAATGGCGCCGCTCTGGTAAGACAGAGGATTTTTAGCCGCCGTCATTGTGCAGGCGGAAAGAGTCATTGTAAGGACAAAAATAAGCAGTATGAGTTTTTTCATTCGATCTCCGGAGCATATATTGCCGTTTTTAAAATATATATGCGTGCACCTTGAATATTAGCTCTCATTGTGATATAATATATCTTGAAAAACGTTTCGAAGGATTTACATATATATGACCGACTTCAACACACAACTCCTTTCGCCGACCCGAGCGTATATCGACCTGAAGGCACTTGCCGAAAACTATAGACGCCTCTCGGAGGCGGTACGTGCAGAGGGTATATGCGTGGTCAAGGCAAACGCTTACGGACATTCCTGCCGTCTTTGCGCTCCGGTGCTTTACGGTGCGGGTTGCCGAAAATTTGCCGTGGCAACGCTTGCCGAGGCGCTTGAGCTTCGCGAGCTTGTGGGAGACGACGCCGAGATAATAATTCTGGGCTATACCGACCCAGCACACGCTTGTGTTTTGGGAGAACGTTCCATTATTCAGTGCGTCTTCTCTCTCGAATATGCAAAGATGCTGAACGAGCAGGCAGAACAGCCTGTAAAGGTTCATATAAAGATCGACACAGGGATGAACCGACTCGGCTTCAGAGCGCAAAACGATGCAGACTTTTCGCGCTCGGTTGACGAGATAATGGAGGTCGCCTCTCTTGAAAAGCTGAATATAGGCGGTATCTTCACCCATTTTGCAAGAGCCGACGAGCTGAGCGAGGAGGGCGACGCCTTTACTCACTTGCAGTTCGAAAGATTCATGAGGATAGACGCCGAGCTGAAATCTCTAGGAATAGACACCGGTTTCCGCCACGTTTGCAACAGTGCGGGTGCGATACGTTTTCCCGAGTACGCGCTGGACGGAGTGAGACTTGGAATATTACTTTACGGCGGTGGCTCTCATATGACAGAGCTTTCTTCTGTTATGAGGCTTGAGACACAAATATCGTACATACATAAGCTTTGTGACGGCGATCGCGTCGGATATGGCGGTTGTTTCGCTTCTGAAGGTGACCGAACTGTCGCTACTATGCCTATCGGATATGGAGACGGTCTTTCAAGACGTTTTTCGGGAGGCAGAGTGCTTTTGATCACCAAAGGCGGCAGATATGAGTGCCCGATCGTCGGTAACGTATGTATGGATCAGTGTATGATAGACGTGACAGACACCGATGCTCAGGCAGGGGATAGAATTATACTGTTTGGAGACGATCCGAAAAGACTTGCCGAGTTCGCCCGTCATGTTGGAACGATAGACTATGAATGCTTGTGTCAGGTCTCATCAAGAGTACCGAGGATCGCTGAACGGGAGGAGCTATGAAAAAAAGAGCATTTATATTGCTTTTGATACTGTTCTTGTCAGTCCTTGCCATGGCGTCCTGCGCGGGTCGCGAGGTGGAGCAGAATCGCGCCTTGGTTGAGGTCAACGACCAAAAAAATGAGCTGACAGTGACCGTTATGCCATCGGCTGAGGCGCTGGAGCTAAAAGCCAAAATATATCTTTTCGCCCTCGCCCCGGGACAGACCGAGGACAGTATCTCTGCCGAGCTTCCGGTGGCAAGTGCCGACGTCGCTGAAAAGCTGACGTTTACTCTTCCCCTCGTTGAAAAGGGAGTTTCAAGACTTTATCATAGCTTCGTCGCGGCGTACGTTGACGAGCTGGGGCGCTACGTTTCGGCGATCGACGCGCCGGCGTACGTTATAAACCCCGAGGTCTTCGCCGAGAACACCGAGAGCTACGTTAAGAGCAGCACTCCCAAGGGGATCAACGCCGAGCACGACGTTGATGCCGTTGAGCTCGGCGTTGGAAACGCCGTTATCGAGATACCGATCGAGAGCTATCTTCTCGCGTCTCCGACGTCCGATGCCGTGAGCCACATATACGCCGGGGAGAGCTTTTGTTTTGACCGTGGTGCACTTGAGGCACTGGACTCTCGAGTCAGATACTATACTCAAAACCGAGTAAACGTCTATTTTCGCTTCGTGCTGAAGACCGCGAAAAAGGACCTTCCCGACGGTCTATCCTGCCTGGCGTACAGTGCGGACGACGATAGCTCGTATTATCCGATAAATATGACCGACACTCGCAGTGCGGCACACGTTACGGCGTTGCTTGATCTTATGGCAGAACGCTATACCAGAGCGGACAGGCTCTATGGTCTTTGCGCGAATTTTATTGCGGGTAAGGCGCTTAACGGTGCAGATGAGACGTCCGGCCAAGCCTCGTCTTCATCGCTTGTGAGAACAATGTATATCGCCATGGCGTCGCACTATTCGAACGGACGAGTCTTTGTAACCGTTGATAACAACAAGAGCAACACCTACTCGTTTTTGACCGAGCTTGCAAGACGAGCCGAGGCGGGAGGTAACTATCCATGGGGGATCGCTTTGTCTGTTCGTGCCGCGTCATCAGAATCTGACCGAATATGGTACGACGATTCGGGCAACGGTAAATACATAACCCCTAGTAATATAAGTACCTTTGTCGGCAGTGATTTTTTGGGACTTGAAAATATGCTTTACGAGGGCAACGAGCGACACGTTATGATCAGCGATTTTTCGGTGGAGCTTGGTGACAGTGAGGTCGCGCCCGAGCTTCAGGCGGCGTCGATCGCCTATGCCTATTATAAGTTTTGCGAGACCGATAGTATTGATGCCGTCGTATATTCCTATCAGACCGATACGGTCTCAAAACGCGTCGGACTGCGGGCGGTCGATGTTGACGGTAAGC
>JAZKZA010000121.1:0-1987 GCA_045612445.1 Eubacteriales bacterium
TACTTGGGTCGAGCTGAAGGCGTATACCGAGCTGTTCTACGACAAGTACTTCGCCGTCATAGACTCCTACCCCGAAACGGCAGACAAGAACGATATCAAGGCAACTCTTGAGGCGTTCCTTGAGTGCTACGACGCCGCCGACGATCAGAACGTCTGGTTCGATAAGATCAAGGCGATAGCAGACCGTCTCGGATACGCGTCGGATATGAAGGAATATAAGGCGAACCCGGAGAACTTCCGCGGAAGCGTTGCCGATATCAGTATGTTCCTGCGCGTCGCCGTTACCGGTAAGCTCAACTCTCCCGATATGTTCACCGTTATGGGTATCATCGGTGAAGAGAGAGTTCGCGCCAGAATAGCTTCTATGATAAATTCGCTTTGATGAAGGATGATTATGGAAAACAATAACTTTATTCATGATTTTATAGACGAGGAGATAGCACAGGGTAAGTACCGTGCAGACGAGATACACACCCGCTTCCCCCCCGAGCCGAACGGTTATCTCCATATCGGTCACTGCAAGGCGCTGATAATTGACTTCGGTACTGCCGCAAAGTACGGTGGACGTTGCAATCTGCGTATGGACGATACCAACCCCGCCAAGGAGGACACCGAGTTCGTCGACGCCATTCAGGACGACATCAGATGGCTCGGCTTTGACTGGGAGAATCGCTTCTTTTACGGCTCGGATTACTTCGAGCAGACCTACGAGCTGGCGGTAAAGCTGATCAAGGAGGGGCATGCCTACGTTTGTGAGCTGACCCCTGAGCAGTTCCGCGACTATCGCGGAGACCTGTCCAACCCCGCCGTCTCTCCCTTCCGTGACAGACCGATCGAGGAGAGCCTTGATCTTTTCGCCCGTATGAGAAACGGTGAGTTCCCCGAGGGCAAGTACACTTTGCGCGCCAAGATAGATCTGGCATCGGGCAATTTTAATATGCGCGATCCGGTCATATACCGTATACGTTATATAGATCATCACCGTCAGGGAAAGAAGTGGTGCATCTTCCCGATGTACGACTTCGCTCACCCGATACAGGACGCCATCGAGGGCATTACCCACAGTCTTTGCTCGCTTGAGTACGAGGATCACAGACCGCTCTACAACTGGGTCATAGACCACGTTGACCTGCCGTCCACTCCCCGTCAGATCGAGTTTGCAAGACTTAATATAACAAACACCGTCCTCTCCAAGAGATACCTTCGTTATCTCGTTGAGAACGCTATCGTTGACGGCTGGGACGACCCCCGTATGCCCACTCTTTGCGGTCTGAGACGTCGCGGATACACCGCCGCGTCGGTGCTTGACTTTATCGATCGCGTCGGCGTTGCAAAGTCGAACAGTATGGTCGATATCGGACTGCTCGAGCATTGCGCCCGCGAGGACCTCAACGCCAAGGCGGCACGACGCATCGCCGTTCTCAAGCCGCTCAAGCTGATAGTTGACAATTATCCCGAGGATAAGGTAGAGTACTTCTCGCTGCCGAACAACCCCGGCGACCCCGAGGCGGGAACTCGCGATCTCCCCTTCTCGCGTGAGCTTTATATTGACGCCGACGACTTCGCAGAAGTGCCGCCTCCCAAGTTCTTCCGACTCAAGCCGGACGGCGAGGTCAGACTTATGGGATCGTATATCGTCAAGTTCGCGTCGATCGAGAAGAACGAGGACGGAAGTATTGCCGCCGTTCACGTCAACGCCGACCTTGAGACGGGCTGCGGTATGCCCGCCGACGGACACAAGGTCAAGGGAACCATCCACTGGCTCTCGGCAAGACACGCCAAGACCGCCCGTGCGATCCTTTACGACCGTCTCTTCACCGAGGAGAATATGAACTCGCTCCCCGAGGGCAAGACCTATATCGATTATCTCAACCCCGAGTCGGCAGTCGCGGTGGAAAACATCGCCGTTGAGCCGTTGCTTGCCGATGCCAAGGCGGGTGACAAGTTCCAGTTCGTCACAACCCGATATTTCTGCCTTGTCTCGAAG
>JAZKZA010000122.1:0-3944 GCA_045612445.1 Eubacteriales bacterium
CCAACGATTTCTTTCCGAGGTTACGGACCTTGATCATATCCTCCTCGGTGCGGTTGATAAGATCTTCAACCGTGTCTATGCCGGCACGCTTCAAGCAGTTGAAGCTTCTGACCGACATATCAAGCTCTTCAATGGTCATCTCAAGAACTTTCTCTTTGATGGTCTCCTCACGTTCGACCATTATCTCTGTTTTCTTAGCTTCATCAGAAAGTTCGACAAACAGGTTGAGATGCTCGTTGAGGATCTTGGCGCCCAGAGAAATCGCTTCCTTAGCCGAGATCGTTCCGTTGGTCTTGACCTCGAGCGTAAGCTTATCGTAGTCAGTTACGTTGGCAACACGGGTGTTATCAACGGTATAGCTGACGTTGTATACCGGAGTATAGATAGAATCGGTGAAGATGGTTCCGATCGGTGCCGAAACGTTCTGACCGAAAGTCTGCATATAGATCTGCTTGTTACGGTCCTGAGAAACGTATCCGCGGCCGTGATCGAAGGTCAGCTCCATATAGAATCTCTCGTTTCCGGTCAGCGTTGCGATATGATGATCGGGGTTGAGGATCTCTATGTCCGAATCCTGCTTAATGTCTCCGGCGGTTATTTCGCGTTCACCCGTGACGTCGATTATAACGGTCTTGGGCATATTCGCGTGCAGCTTGGCTGTGATACCCTTGACGTTCAGAACGATCTCGGTGACATCTTCCTTGATGCCGGGGACCGTTGAGAACTCGTGAAGCACTCCATCAAGCTTGATGTTGGTAACGGCAACACCGGGCAACGAGCTGAGCAGTATTCTGCGGAGCGAGTTACCAAGCGTGATTCCGTAGCCGCGCTCAAGCGGCTCAACGATAAATCTGCCGTAGCTACCATCATCGCTGAGAGCTTCAGTCTTTATATCGGGCTTCTGTATCTCTATCATATTCGAGTAAACCCTCCTTCAATAATTATATTGGGCGCGCCTTGGGGTAATAGACAAAAATGTCTATTTTATCCTTTTTAGGGATTACTTGGAATACAACTCGACGATGAGCTGCTCCTCGAACGGGAAGTCGATGTCTTCTCTTTCGGGCAGAGCAATTACCTTAGCCGAGATGTTCTCGCGGTTTACCTCAAGCCACTTGGGACTGAACTTCGAATCAATGCCTTCGATCAATTCCTTGAACTTGGCAGTATCCTTGCTCGTGGGGCAAACGGTAATAACGTCGCCGACCTTAACGAGCATCGAAGGAATGTTTACCTTCTTGCCGTTGAGCTGGAAGTGTGCATGCAGAACGAGCTGACGGGCTTCCTTGCGGCTCTCTGCCATACCCATTCTGTAGACAACGTTGTCCAGACGGGTCTCGAGCAGCTTGAGCAGGTTTTCGCCGGTCATACCATCTCTACGATCTGCCTCTGCGAAGTAGTTTCTGAACTGCTTCTCGAGAAGGCCGTAGTATCTCTTGGTCTTCTGCTTCTCACGCATCTGCATTCCGTACTCTCTGGTCTTCTTGTTAGCAGCGCCGTGCTGACCGGGAGCTGTGCTTCTACGGTCAAGTGCGCATTTTCCGGTCATGCATCTCTCGCCCTTGAGGAACAGCTTGGTTCCCTCTCTGCGGCAGAGTCTGCAAACAGGACCTGTATATCTTGCCATTTCAGTATACCTCCGATTATTGATTAAACGCGTCTGCGCTTAGGCGGACGGCAGCCGTTATGCGGTACCGGCGTAACGTCTTTGATCATGGTTATCTGAAGTCCGACAGTCTCGAGAGCGCGGATAGCCGACTCACGTCCCGATCCGGGGCCGCAAACGAATACCTCAACGGTCTTAAGGCCGTGCTCCATAGCTGCCTTTGCAGCAGTCTCAGATGCCGACTGTGCAGCGAAGGGAGTAGACTTTCTCGAGCCCTTGAATCCGAGCTCACCTGCGGATGCCCACGAGATTGCGTTTCCGGCAACGTCGGTTACGGTAACGATGGTATTGTTAAAGGTTGCACGAATGTGGACCTGACCTTTTTCAATATTCTTTCTCTCGCGGCGCTTCTTGATAACTCTTTTAGTAGTAACTTTAGCCATCTTTCATTCCGCTCCTTTATTTCTTCTTGTTAGCGATGGTCTTGGCGGGACCTTTTCTCGTTCTTGCGTTAGTCTTGGTTCTCTGACCTCTCACGGGAAGACCTTTTCTATGTCTAACACCGCGGTAGCAGTTGATCTCGACCAGACGCTTGATGTTCATTGCGACATCACGGCGGAGGTCACCCTCGACATGATACGAAGCCTCTATCTCGTCACGGAGCTTGGCGACTTCACCCTCGGTGAGGTCCTTGGCGCGTGTGTCGGGATTGATGCCTGTCTTGGCAAGTATCTTGTTGGAGCTTGTGCGACCTATACCATAAATATAAGTCAGAGCGATCTCGATTCGCTTGTTGTTGGGAATATCAACACCTGCTATACGAGCCATTATTTATTCACCTCTCATTTCCGGACTTATCAGCCCTGTCTCTGCTTGTGCTTGGGGTTCTCGCAGATGACCATTACGCGGCCTTTTCTTTTGATGATCTTGCACTTTTCGCAGATTTTCTTAACGGATGGTTTAACTTTCATTTTGTGCTACCATTCCTTTCATACTATTATTTCGCGCGCCAGGTTATACGTCCCTTATCGAGGTCGTAGACCGATACCTCGACGGTGACCTTGTCACCCGGCAATATTCTGATATAATTCATTCTAAGCTTTCCGGATATATGTGCTGTCACAATATGTCCGTTGGGAAGCTTAACCTTGAAGACGGCGTTCGGCATTGCCTCAACAACCACGCCTTCAAATTCGATAACATCGTCCTTAGACAGAATAATCCCTCCTCCGAATATAATTCAAATCAAGCCTTCGTCAGAATCATGACTCCGTCCGGAAGAACGGCGACCGTGTTTTCATAATGAGCAGACAGCTTTCCGTCTGCCGTTTTGACAGTCCAACCATCGTTCAACTGAACGACCTCATCGGTTCCGACGTTTATCATCGGTTCTATTGCGATGGTCATACCGGTGCAAAGTCTCGTTCCGCGTCCGGGCGTTCCGTAGTTAGGAACGTCGGGCTGCTCGTGCAGCGCGTGACCGATTCCGTGACCGATAAATCGCTTTACCGTTGAAAAACCGTATTTCTTAACGTAGGAATCCACGGCGTGACCAATGTCTCCGATGCGATTTCCGGGCTTGACCTGAGCCAATGCCTCAAAAAAGCTCTTTTCAGTGATCTCGATCAGCCTTGCTGCCTCGTCGCTAACCCTTCCGACCGGAAAGGTTCTTGCCGAGTCTCCGTGAAAACCGTGATAGAAAGCACCGACATCGACTTTTACGATGTCGCCCTCCTGCAATATACGAGTCTTGCTCGGTATACCGTGAATGACCTCGTCGTTCAACGAGATGCAAGCACTTGCAGGGAAGCCGCCGTAATTGAGGAAGGACGGCTTTGCTCCGCACTTCTCGATATGCTCGCGAACGAGCTTATCGATCTGATAGGTGCTGACTCCCTCGCGGATATTCTCCTGAGCGATCAGCAACGCCTCGGCGGTGATTCGACCCGCCTTCCTCATTTCGGCTATTTGTTCGGGATTTTTGATTTGGATCATTATTCGAAACGGCTGAGTGCCGCATTGACGAGCGCCGAGGTGTCCTCAAGCTTTTCCTGACCCTCAACGGTGATCAGCAGACCCTTCTTGGAGTAGAACTCCTTGAGCGGCTCGGTGATGTTGTGATAGGTCTCAAGTCTTGAAAGAACGGTTTCGGGGGCATCGTCCTTACGAATGGTCAGCTCGGTTCCGCACTTGTCGCAAACTCCGGAAACCTTCGTGGGAGTGTAGATAACGTGGTAAGTCGAGCCGCACTCGGTGCAAACGCGACGACCGCTCATTCTCTCAACGATCTTTTCATCTGCAACCTCGATGCTTACAACTGCGTCGATCTTGACGTCCA
>JAZKZA010000123.1:0-2806 GCA_045612445.1 Eubacteriales bacterium
ATCTCTTGCTGTTTGACCAAAATAAAAACACAGGGGGTCCAGGCTTTGCCTGATCCGCTTGTGCTTTTATTCGACTAAATTTCTGTATATTGCGGCGGTGTCGGTATAGGAGTTATCCGTACCGGCGACAACGCAAACGTAGCGCGCTCCGTCCTCGGTCGTGCCAAGCGTGACGAGGCAGTTGAGCGCCATGTCCTCAAGTCCGCTCTTACCGCCGACGATCGAGATGCTTCCGTAGTCACGGTTGTTTTTCGGGGCGGTCGTATGGACGAGCGAGGAAAGGGTCTGGTAATAGTACGCACCGATGCAGGTCCACTTGGAGGTTGAGATGATCTCATATCCGAGAGGGTTATCCAGCGCGTAAACGAACATAGCGGCAACGTCGCGCACCGTCGAAAGATTCTTTCCGCCGTCGTCCTTGCCGACGCAGTTTGTAAAGGTCGTAGAACTCATACCAAGTGACGCCGCCTTGGCGTTCATCTTTTTAACGAACTCCGTTTCGCTGCCCGCAAAGTGAGATGCGAGACCGTAAGCGCAATCGGCGCCCGATTCAAGTATCAGACCGTAAAGCGCGTCTATAATGTAAACGTCCTGCGTTTTATTGGTGTTTTTGTCAATAAACGCGCAGTTATATCCCGAGAGCAACGCCTCGTTATATTGAAGCGATATGACTCGATAAAGCTCGTCCTCGCCGCCCTCGTTTATGTAATCGAGGCAAACGAGAAGGGTCATGACCTTGGTCATTGATGCGATGGGGAGCTCTTCGTTGAGCTCTCGGCTGGCAACGACCGAACGACCGTCCAGCTCGACCAGAACTGCCGCCTTTGCGTTTACCTTTTCAAGACGATCGGCGGGGTTTTCAAAATATTTTGGTATTTCGTCTCCGACGCCTGAGGGAAGGTAAGCGTTACTTGCCGCCGCTCCGTTTGCCGTCGCTATCGACGGTCTCGGACGGTACTCTGGTATCTTAACAGCGTTTTCAGGTGGCTGAAGCACTGTCGGCTGATCGGGAGCGTCGGGAGTTTCCTGCATGTTGACCAGTAAAACGGTCACCGTGACTATCAGCGTAAATAGCAGTATCAGTGCCGAGAGAATGGGCAACACGCGCATCATAAGGTCGGGGTTCTTTTTCTGCTTTTTATGCTTGGCGGGTGGTGGTGCGACCGGTTCCTCGAGTATTTCGGGCTCGTAGCTGACCTCGTTGAATGAATTGTCGTTCATGCTTTTCCTTTCAGATCAACCGAGAGATGCGACGTACTGATCGAGTGTCTGACCCGAGCGGTACATCTTTTCGGCGTGATATCTGCCAACGTAGCGGAAGTGCCAGGACTCGTACTCATACCCCGTTATATCTTCCTTGTCGGAGGGGTAACGCAGGACGAACCCGAACTTCCAAGCGTTATTTTTTAGCCATTCAAAGGTTTTGACGTCGGTGAAACATCCGGTTTCGGGGTAGTTTTCAACACCTCCGAAGCGGGTGTCGATCAAGTCGATGCAAAGACCCGACTGATGCTCGCTGTATCCCGGGAAGGCGGTGTCGGTCAGCTGAGCTGCTGCCTGCTCCGGAGTTGTTATTCCGGGGTGGTTTTGTTCAAAGAGGGCCTTCTGTCTGGCATACGAACGGTATCCGCTCGTTCCTATGACGTAGGTGTTTCCCGTTTGCGCCCAAAGCTCGGTGAGCATAGCGGTGAACGCCTCGGCGGCGTATTTGTTCAGCTGATTTGCACTTTCGTTGATACAATAGGACTCATCTATAGTAACGAGATTTTGAGGAACATAGCTCTCGCCCAGCGGGTTTTGCTTGTTGACGAGAAGTAAAAAGCTGTCGCGAAGCTCGCCCTGAGGGTTCATATACTCCTCGTATCTGTCGAGATCGGATTTGAACTCTATTATCATATTGAGAGGATCGCGGCTCTTTGCAAGTATCTCGATGCTCTCGTCGTTTCGAGTGATGGTCACGGTACTGCGACCGACCGATACGTTGATGCCTGTGAATATATATGACACCGTTTCAAGCGAGACCGAGCAAACGCCGTCCTCAACTATCGCGGCGACAGGCATCGACACGTTCTGACCGTTTACGGCGGCAACGTTACTTCCGTTGACGAAAACGACGCGACTGCCGCTCTTTGCCGTGAAGGTCACGGCGTCGGTGCGGCTGGAGCTTTCGGTGAGATACAGTATATCCTTGAGAGAGCGAACGTCGATACAAAGAACTCCGCCGCGGTTGGCGTCGTTATACGCCACCTTTTCACGGCTGTCTCCAATCTTAAAGGTATAGGTCGCGGGATTTTTGCCGATGGCATCTCCGAGGAAGCTTGAGATTATTATAGCGCCTATCGATACGAGAAGTGCGACGGTCAAGACGGTTATTACAGTCAGTATCGTGCGGCGTCTTTTTTTCTCAATACGACGCTGCTCTGCCCGGCGGCGCTGAAGTGCGGCTCTTCTTCGAGCCTCGTACGCCCTTCTTTGCTCGGGAGTCATGGGGGGGCGAGACGGGCGGTTGGTGTTGTTATTACTGTTCATTATCTATCCTTTATTTGGTTTCTATGACGTGAAAATAGGGTGAGGTCGGCGAGTTCAGTATTCTTATCTGGGTGGCGCAAACGTGCCAGCGGGGAAGGGTCGCGAGGTATTCCTCGACCATCTTTCCCTCGGCGTCACCCTCGGCGTGACCGGGGTAGATCGCGACCGTCAGAACACCGTTCGGCGCGAGCATCGAGATGGCGGACTGTATTGCCGGCAGAGTTGTCTCTCGCAGAGTCGTGATGCTCTTGTCGCCGCCGGGAAGCCAACCGAGATT